>JAJPYF010000022.1 GCA_021205085.1 Clostridiales bacterium
TATTGAAATAGGTCTGACTTTGAGACGTTGAGAGACGTTTTCACAGAATTGACGGGAGGAAAATGCCATGAAATTTCGGGTTGGTGTGATAGCCGGGGACGGCATCGGGCCGGAGATCGTCGCGGAGGCGAGGAAGGTTCTGGACTGTGTCGGCGGGAAATACGGCCATACATTTGTTTATGAGGATATTCTGATGGGCGGATGTTCCATCGATGCCACAGGGGTTCCGCTGACGGATGAGGCGATCCGTCAGGCGCAGGAGTCGGATGCGGTTCTTATGGGCTCCATCGGGGGGAATACCAGCACATCCCCGTGGTATCAGCTGCCGCCCGACCTGCGGCCGGAGGCGGGACTTCTGAAATTGCGCAAGTCTCTGAATCTTTTCGCAAATCTGCGGCCGGCATATCTTTATGATGAGCTGAGAGCGGCCTGCCCGCTCCGTGACGACATTATCGGGGACGGTTTCGATATGCTGATCATGCGTGAACTGACCGGCGGCCTGTATTTTGGCGCGCGGAGCACCGGGGAGGTGGACGGTCTGATGACAGCCACCGATACCTTGTCTTATAATGAAAAGGAGATCCGCAGGATCGCCGTCAAGGGCTTTGAGGTCGCGATGAAGCGCCGTAAAAAGGTGACCAGTGTGGACAAGGCCAATGTTCTGGACTCCTCCAGACTCTGGCGGAAGATTGTGGAGGAGGTCGCGGCGGATTTCCCGGAGGTCTCCTGTGAGCATATGCTGGTTGACAACTGTGCCATGCAGCTTGTGAAGGATCCGAAGCAGTTCGATGTCATTCTGACGGAGAATATGTTCGGCGACATTCTTTCCGACGAGGCCAGCATGGTGACCGGATCGATCGGAATGCTCTCCAGCGCCAGCTTAAACGATACGAAGTTCGGCCTCTACGAGCCGAGCGGCGGTTCCGCACCAGACATCGCGGGGAAGGGCATTGCCAATCCGATTGCAACGATCCTCTCCGCAGCCATGATGCTGCGCTATTCCTTTGACCTTGACGCGGAGGCAGACGCCATTGAAAACGCCGTCCGCAGGGTGCTGAAGGACGGATACCGCACCATTGACATCATGCCGCAGGAGGAGGAAAAGAAATCCTCCGTGGAGCTGGTGGGAACGAAGCAGATGGGGGACCTCATCTGCGAGCGGCTCTAATAATCCGAATGTGATTCCACAGATATTGTAAATTATAGTTGCGAAACTCTTCATAGAGGAAGAATGGACAGTAGTGTGAGAAAAAACGATTCGAAAGCGGGTAGTTCGGAGCCGCCGGTACTTAGAGACCGTATTTTGGTCTCTTATGTACCGTTGCGTGCGGAGTCTAGCGAGAGCGTGCCCGCGTTGAATCCGTTTTTTGGAACACGAAGGTATCGTGATGAGTTTCGCAGCCAAATATAAATAAACACCGTAAAGGAGACCCATATGAGAAGTGACAACGCAAAAAAAGGAATGCAGCAGGCCCCGCACCGTTCATTGTTCAATGCCCTCGGCCTGACGAAGGAGGAACTGGAGCGGCCGCTGGTCGGCATCGTCTGTTCCTACAATGAGATTGTTCCGGGGCATATGAACCTGGATAAGATTGCCGAGGCCGTCAAGACAGGTGTAGCCATGGCGGGCGGCACCCCGATCATGTTCCCGGCCATCGCGGTATGCGACGGGATTGCCATGGGACATATCGGCATGAAATATTCTCTGGTTACCCGCGACCTGATCGCGGATTCCACAGAGTGCATGGCGCTGGCGCATCAGTTTGACGCCCTCGTCATGATCCCGAACTGCGATAAAAATGTCCCCGGCCTGTTGATGGCAGCGGCCAGAGTCAATGTGCCGACGGTATTTGTCAGCGGCGGCCCGATGATGGCGGGACATGTAAACGGGCAGAAGAGAAGCCTTTCCTCAATGTTTGAAGCGGTCGGTTCCTACGAAGCTGGACTGATGACGGAGGAGGATGTGACGAATTTTGAGGAGAATGTCTGCCCGACCTGCGGTTCCTGCTCCGGCATGTACACCGCAAACTCCATGAACTGCCTGACGGAGTCTCTTGGAATGGGTCTTCCGGGTAACGGGACGATCCCGGCGGTCTACTCTGCGCGGATCCGTCTTGCAAAGCATGCGGGCATGGCGGTTATGGATCTCTACAGAAAGAATATCCGTCCGCTGGATATTATGACGGAGAATGCGTTTATGAACGCACTGACGATGGACATGGCGCTCGGATGCTCAACCAACTCCATGCTGCATCTTCCGGCGATTGCCCATGAGGCCGGCATTGAGCTTAATCTCGACATTGCGAACGCCATGAGCGAGAAGACCCCGAATCTCTGTCACCTTGCTCCGGCAGGACCGACTTATATGGAGGATCTGAATGAGGCGGGCGGGATCTCCGCCGTCATGACAGAGCTGGATAAGCTCGGACTGCTTCACACGGACTGCATGACGGTCACGGGAAAAACCATTGCGGAAAATATTAAGGGGAGCTATAATAAAAATCCTGAGGTCATCCGTCCAATTAACAATCCGTACAGCAAGACCGGCGGGATTGCCGTTCTGAAAGGAAATCTGGCTCCGGACTCCGCGGTAGTAAAGCGCTCCGCGGTTGCGCCCGAGATGATGGTGCACGAGGGTCCGGCAAAGGTATTTGACTGCGAGGAGGATGCGATCGCCGCGATCAAGGGTGGAAAGATCGTGGAGGGCGATGTGGTCGTCATCCGCTATGAGGGACCGAAGGGCGGCCCGGGGATGCGGGAGATGCTGAACCCGACCTCCGCTATCGTCGGCATGGGGCTCGGCTCCACCGTGGCATTGATCACGGACGGACGCTTCTCCGGAGCTTCCAGAGGAGCGGCCATCGGTCATGTCTCTCCGGAGGCGGCTTTGGGCGGACCGATCGCTTTTGTCGAGGACGGAGATACCATTCGGATCGACATTCCGGCCAACACACTGGATGTCCTCATCTCTGATGAGGACATGGAGGAGCGGAGAGCAAAATGGCAGCCGCGTGAGCCGCGTGTGACTACCGGTTACCTGAAACGGTATCAGGCGATGGTGACTTCCGCCAATACCGGCGCGATTCTGAAGATAAACGAGTAACATTACTAAATAGAAAAGAGGAACCAGACATTATGCAGCTGACAGGATCAGAGATTGTGATTGAATGCTTGAAGGAGCAGGGCGTGGATACCGTGTTCGGTTATCCGGGCGGCGCGATTCTGAATGTCTATGATGAGCTATATAAGCACAGTGATGAGATCCGCCATGTGTTGACTTCCCATGAGCAGGGAGCCTCCCACGCGGCGGACGGGTATGCGCGTTCCACGGGGAAGGTGGGCGTTTGTTTTGCCACCAGCGGACCCGGGGCGACCAATCTGGTCACGGGGATTGCGACCGCTTACATGGATTCAGTGCCGCTCGTGGCGGTCACATGCAATGTCGGAGTTTCCCTCCTTGGAAAGGACAGCTTTCAGGAGGTGGATATCACCGGCATTACCCTGCCGATCACGAAGCATAATTTTATCGTAAAGGATGTCAACGACCTTGCCGATGTGATCCGGCGCGCGTTCCGCATCGCTCAGACCGGACGGCCGGGGCCGGTGCTGGTGGATATTCCAAAGGATGTGACGGCTGCGAAGGCGGATTTCACTTTCCAGCACATTCCGCCGATTGCTCGCTCAACGGAGCAGATCACGGAGGCAGATCTGGAGACGGCGGTTCGCATGATCCGTCAGTCGGAGAAGCCTTACATATTTGTCGGCGGTGGCGCGGTGATTTCCGATGCCTCGGCGCAGTTGGCGCGGTTTGTGGAAAAGGTTGATGCGCCGGTGTGTAATTCCCTCATGGGAACGGGCGCTTACGATGAGACCAAACCGAATTACACCGGGATGCTGGGAATGCACGGCACGAAGGTTTCAAATTACGGGGTGAGCGAGTGCGACCTGCTGATCGCCATCGGCACGCGCTTCAGTGACCGTGTCATCGGCGATGCCAGCCGTTTTGCGCAGCATGCGAAGGTTTTGCAGTTTGATGTGGACCCGGCGGAGATCAACAAAAATATTGTGACAGATGCCAGCATCGTCGGTGATATCAGGGAGATCCTGATCCGTCTGGACGGGCTTCTGGAGAAACAGGATCACAGTGAGTGGATGACCCGGATTGAGGAGCTTCGGACCAGATATCCGATGGTTTACACGGAGCCGGGACTGACCGGACCCTTCGTGATGGAGGAGATTGACCGCCAGACGAACGGAGAGGCCATCATTGTCACCGAGGTGGGACAGCACCAGATGTGGGCTGCGCAGTATTACCGGTACAGACATCCGCGGAGCTTTTTGTCTTCCGGGGGGCTGGGCACCATGGGATACGGGCTGGGAGCCGCCATCGGCGCACAGATCTCACACCCGGATACGCAGGTGATTAATATCGCCGGAGACGGCTGTTTCCGAATGAACTTAAACGAGATCATGACGGCAGTCCGCCAGCAGCTTCCGCTGATTCAGATCGTGATTGACAACAGCGTTCTCGGCATGGTTCACCAGTGGCAGGAGCTGTTCTATGGGAGCCGTTTTTCCAACACCGTCTTCTCTGACGGCGCGGATTTTGTCAAGATTGCCGAGGGGATGGGGGCCAAAGGTGTCCGCGTCTCCACGAGGGAAGAGTTCGCAGCCGCTTTTGCGGAGGCGCTCGCGGAAAAGACCCCGGTGGTGATTGACTGTATGATCGGCAGCTTCGACAATGTATGGCCGATGGTGGCTCCGGGAGCCCCGATCAGCGACGCGTTTGACAAGCAGGATCTGGAAGCACACGAACAATAAGACGCCGTGGTTTTACCTTGGCGCTATTGCAATAAATTATATTCAATCCATAAAATGACGAATGGGACAGGAGGATGAAAATGAGCAGAGTATATAACTTTTCAGCCGGTCCGGCAGTTTTGCCGGAGGAAGTATTGAAAGAGGCACAGGAGGAGATGTTTGACTACCGCGGATGCGGGATGTCCGTCATGGAGATGAGTCATCGCTCCGCCATGTTTCAGGAGATCATCGATGAGGCAGAGGCAGATCTGCGGGATCTGATGGGAATTCCGGACAACTACAAAGTGCTGTTTTTGCAGGGCGGCGCGGCGCTCCATTTTGCGACGATTCCGATGAACCTGATGAAAAACGGCGTGGCGGATTACATCGTGACCGGCCAGTGGGCAAAGAAGGCCTACGCAGAAGCGCAGAAATACGGAAAGGCGAACAAGATCGCGACATCCGAGGATAAGACATTTTCTTATATTCCGGATTGCTCCGACCTTCCGATTTCCGAGGATGCGGACTATGTCTACATCTGCCAGAACAACACGATTTACGGGACGACCTACCATGAGCTGCCCAACACCAAGGGCAAGACGCTGGTGGCGGATGTGTCCTCCTGCTTCCTGTCGGGACCCATTGATGTTGAGAAATACGGCGTGATTTACGGCGGCGTCCAGAAGAACATCGGACCTGCCGGCGTGCAGATCGTGATCATCCGCGAGGATCTGCTCCGCGATGACCTGCCGGCGTATGTGCCGACCATGTTAAACCTGAAGGTACAGGCAGACAACGGATCCATGTACAATACACCGCCGTGCTACGGGATTTATATCTGCGGCAAGGTGTTCAAGTGGATCAAGAATCTGGGCGGCCTTGAGGCGATGCAGAAGCGCAACGAGGAGAAGGCAGCGATTCTGTATGATTATCTGGACAACAACACTATGTTCAAGGGAACCGTCCGCAAGGAAGACCGGTCCCTGATGAATGTGCCGTTTGTCATCGGCGACAAGGATCTGGAGGCGAAGTTTGTAAAGGAGGCTAAGGCGGCCGGACTGGAGAACCTGAAGGGTCACCGTACCGTCGGCGGTATGCGCGCTTCCATCTACAATGCGATGCCGATCGAGGGCGTAAAGGCGCTGGTAGAGTTCATGAAGAAGTTTGAGAAAGAGAATGCCTGAATATAAATGAAAGAAAAGAGGGTGCTTGAAATGGTTAAATATACCTGCTTAAATCCGATCGCGGCATGCGGACTGGAGCTGCTGCCGGATAATTATGAGAAGACAGATGATCTGAATGAGGCGGAGGTGGCGCTGGTCCGCAGCGCGGCCATGCATGACCTTGAGCTTCCGGATTCCCTTCTGGCGGTTGCCCGCGCGGGAGCCGGAGTTAACAACATTCCGCTGGATAAATGTGCGCAGCAGGGCATTGTTGTCTTTAACACGCCCGGCGCCAACGCCAACGGCGTGAAGGAACTCGTGATCGCCGGTATGCTTCTGGCCTGCCGTGACATCAAGGGCGGTATGGACTGGGTGATTGAGAATAAGGACGATGCCGGAATTGCGAAGGCGGCGGAGAAGGCGAAAAAGGCTTTTGCCGGAACCGAGATCATGGGAAAAACGCTGGGCGTGATCGGCCTCGGCGCGATCGGCGTGCGGATTGCCAATGCGGCGGTTACTCTCGGAATGAAGGTTCTGGGCTACGATCCGTACCTGTCCCTGAATTCCGCATGGAATGTCTCCAACAGCGTACAGCATGTTTATTCTGCAGAGGATATTTATAAGAATTGTGATTTCATCACCATCCATGTCCCACTGATGGATTCCACCAGAGGGATGATCAGCAGAGAGGCGATTGCCTCCATGAAGGAGAACGCGGTGGTGCTGAATTTCGCCCGTGATACGCTGGTGGACGAGGAAGCGATGGTGGAAGCTTTGGAGGCTGGGAAGATCCGCAGATATGTGGTCGATTTCCCGAACCCGACGACAGCGGGAGCCAAGGGGTGTCTTGTGATCCCGCATCTCGGGGCATCCACGGAGGAGTCCGAGGACAACTGTGCAATCATGGCAGTGAATGAGATCATTGATTACATTCAGAACGGCAATATCGCGCATTCCGTCAACTATCCGGACTGCAGCATGGGTGTGTGCACCAGTGCGGGTCGGATCGCGGTGATCCACAAAAACGTCAAGAATACGATCAGCCAGTATACCGCGGTGTGCGGGGATGCAGGCATCAACATCTCGGATATGACGAACAAGAGCCGCGGAGAGTATGCCTACTCCCTGTTGGATCTGGACACCCCGGTGACGCCGGAAGTTGTAGAAAAGCTGAAGAACATTGAGGGTGTGCTGCGGGTTCGCGTCATCAAATAAAGGAGTCGGATATGGCAGATATCAAACCGTTTGCGGCGATCCGGCCGTGCCGGGAAAAGGCGCCGCGCATTGCGGCGCTCCCGTATGATGTGTACAACCGCGAGGAGGCGAAGGCGGAGGTTCTGCGCGAGCCGGAGTCCTTTCTCCGAATTGACCGCGCAGAGACGCAGTTTGAGGATTCGATGGATATGTATGCGCCGGAGGTATACCAAAAGGCGCATGATATCCTCTGGGATATGGTTGCGGCAGGGGATTTTATCACGGAGGAGAAGCCCTGTTATTATATCTACGAGCTGACCATGGACGGGAGGACGCAGACCGGGATTGCGGCCTGCGCCGCCATCGATGATTATCTGAACGGGGTGATCAAAAAACACGAGAATACCCGCGAGGAGAAGGAGCAGGACCGCATCCGCCATGTGGATGTCTGCGATGCGCAGACCGGCCCGATTTTTCTGGCGTACCGTTCCGACGATGCGGTGAATACGGTGGTAAACCGTGTGAAGGAGTCCGTACCGGAGTATGACTTTACATCGCCGGACGGGATCGGCCACCGGGTGTGGATCATCGCCGGGGATGCGGATGTTCAGGCAATCGAGGAGGCGTTTGCCGGAATCGGCCAGATCTATATCGCGGACGGACATCACCGTGCGGCTTCCGCCGTCAGGGTGGGCGTGAAGCGCCGTGGGCAGCATCCGGATTATACCGGTGCAGAGGAGTTTAACTACTTCCTTTCGGTGCTTTTCCCGGATGAGGAGCTCCGTATCATGGATTATAACCGCGTGGTGCGGGATTTGAACGGGCTGTCTTCGGAAGACTTCCTCGATGCTATGAAGAAGATTTTTGATGTTTCTTTGTTGAAGGGCATGGAGAGAAAACCGGATCGAAAAGGGACTTTTACCATGTATCTGGATGAAAAATGGTACCTGTGCACGATCCGGCCGGAGGATATTCCGGACGATCCCGTGAAGGGGCTGGATGTCTCACTTTTGCAGAATCTGTTGCTGACGCCGGTGCTGGGAATTGAGGACCCGAAGGTTGACGCCAGAATTGATTTTGTCGGAGGGATACGGGGGATGGATGAACTGGAGCGCCGCTGCCATGCGGATGCGAAGGCTGCGTTTGCCATGTATCCGACATCGATTCAGGAACTGTTTGCGGTGGCGGATGCCGGGCTTCTCATGCCCCCGAAGTCGACCTGGTTTGAGCCGAAGCTAAGGAGCGGACTTTTCATACATGCGCTGCATTGAAACATGATTTTTCAACGGGTATGAGGAGATTACCATGGACCTGTCTGCGATTTACATACTTTCCACCCAGGATGTCGCGGAGACAATCACGGAGACTGTGTCGAACAATTTGAATATTATCACATGGGATATGTTTGTGCAGTATTTCCAGGACTCGTTTCCGACAGTCCTGGATTTCTGTATGAAAGTGATCATTGCAGTGATTGTTCTCCTGATCGGCAGGAGGATCATCCGGTTTGTCATGAAGGCGATTTGCCGTTCGCTGGATAAAACCTCTCTGGAGACCGGCATGAAACAGCACTTGGAGACCATGATCCGGGTGGTGCTGTACTGTGTGCTGATCCTGATTGTGCTGGGGAGGTTCGGCATTACGGCCAGCTCCGTCATCGCCATCATCGGCTCGGCGGGTCTCTCCATCGGCCTGGCGCTGCAGGGAACGCTGTCCAACTTTGCCGGCGGTGTGCTGATCCTGATGGTTCATCCGTTTAAGGTCGGAGACTATATCAAGGAGGATACCAGCGGCAACGAGGGGAAAGTGATGGAAATCCAGCTTTTTTACACAAAGCTGGTGACATTGGACAACAAGGTGATTGTCGTCCCGAACGCGAATCTGACCGGTTCCAGCCTGACGAACATGACGCAGCAGGATCGCCGCCGCGTCGATATCAGGGTGGGGATTTCCTACCATGCAGATATCCGGAAGGCGAAGGAAGTGATCTCCCGCGTTGCACAGGAGGAGCCGAAGCTTCTGGAGGGTGAGCCGGTAAAAGTTTTCGTGGATGAGCTGGCGGAGAGTTCCGTCGTGATCGGCCTGATGGTCTGGGTGAAGACTGATGATTATTGGGAGGTAAAGTGGCGGCTGACAGAGAATGTCAAGTACGCGCTGGATGAGAATCAGATTGAGATTCCGTTCCCGCAGGTTACGGTTTCCTACGAAAAGGCATCGGAATCATAATCTGGGTGAAAATATCGATGAAAAATCGGCGGAGAAATGGCCGGATGAGTTGACAAACGGACACTTGTGTGCTACTTTATAGGAGTTAAAAAAGGGATATCTGCTGATATCCCAGTTTAGAGAAGGGAGTTTGCTATGCAGGGTACGGTCAAATGGTTCAGTGCCAAAAAGGGGTATGGTTTTATCTCAGATGCCGAAGGTAATGACATATTTGTTCATTTTTCCGCGATTGCCATGGATGGCTACAAAGAGCTCAAAGAGAACGAAGAGGTTGAGTTCGATGTCATCGAAGGTGACAAAGGTGTGCAGGCTGCGAATGTAAGACGGATTTAGTTCCTTACATATTGCGTGGTTGTTACATAGACAGATGAATGATAGAGATCTGAAGGGCTGTCCGAAAGGACAGCCCTTTCTCAACAAATAAACCGGAGGAATTTATTTTGAAACAGAATTTGGACAGAACAGATGCATATGAGATCAGGCAGCACAGGGACCTTGCGGACATTCACTCCGAGGGCTATTATCTGGTGCACAAAAAGACCGGGGCGAAGGTTGTTGTGGTCGCCAATGAGGATCCGAATAAGGTGTTTTATATCGGATTCCGTACACCGCCGGCGGACAGCACTGGCGTACCCCACATTATCGAGCATTCCGTTCTCTGCGGAAGCGAGAAGTTTCCGCTAAAGGATCCGTTTATCGAGCTGGCAAAGGGTTCCCTGAACACATTTCTGAATGCGATGACTTATCCGGATAAGACGGTTTATCCGGTTGCAAGCTGCAATGACAGGGATTTTCAGAATCTTATGGATGTCTACATGGACGCGGTGCTTCATCCGAACATCTACCGCGAGCCGAATATTTTCCGTCAGGAGGGCTGGCACTATGAGATGACTGCGCCGGAGGATGATCTGACGATCAACGGCGTGGTATACAATGAGATGAAGGGCGCTTTCTCCAGCGGGGATTCCGTTGTGGAGCGTGGGATTATGAATCTGCTGTATCCGGACACTCCTTACGGAACGGAGTCCGGCGGCGATCCGGATGTGATTCCGGAGCTGACCTACGAGCAGTTTTTGAATTTTCATTCCACCTATTATCATCCGTCCAATTCTTACATTTATTTATACGGCGATATGGACGCGGCGGAAAAGCTGGAGTGGCTTGATCGGGAGTATCTTTCTAAGTATGACCGGCTGGAGCCGGACTCCGCGATTCGGCGGCAGCCTGCGTTTTCGGCTCCGGTGCGAAAGGAGATGACCTACTCTATTTCTCAGGGCGAGAGCGAGGAGGATCACACCTATCTGAGCTACAGCTGGTCTGTCGGAACGGCGCTGGATCCGATCCAGTATATTGCTTTTGACATTCTGGGCTACGCGCTGCTGACCAGTCAGGGCGCGCCGGTCAAACAGGCGCTCCTCGACGCGGGGATCGGGGATGACATCTACGGCGGATACGACAGCGGCATTCAGCAGCCGATGTTTTCCGTCATTGCTAAGAATGCGAACCCGCAGCAGGAGGAGGACTTTGTCCGAATCATCTTTGAGACCCTGTCCGATCAGGTAAAAAACGGCGTGAACCGGACGACGCTTCTGGCAGCCGTAAACGGAGCGGAGTTTAAGTTCCGCGAGGCGGATTTCGGCCGCATCCCGAAGGGTCTGATGTTTGGCCTGCAGATGATGGACAGCTGGCTTTACGATGAGAATCAGCCTTTCCTTCATATGGACGAGCTGCGCGTTTACGAGGAGCTCAGAAGCCGGATTGAAACCGGATATTTTGAGGAACTGATACAGACCTGTTTTCTGGAGAATTCCCACGCGGCAGCGCTCTGCGTGAAACCGGAAAAAGGGTTGAATGCGAAAAAGGAGCAGACGCTTCGGACGAAGCTGAATGCGTACCGGGATTCCCTGAGCCGGGAGGAGATTGACCGTCTGATTGCGGAGACACAGAAGCTGGAGGAATACCACGCGACGCCCTCCACGAAGGAGGAGCTGGACACGCTGCCTCTCCTTTCCATGGATGATATGAAAAAGGTCTCCGATCCCTACAGCAATGTGGCGGAGACGGCGGGGGACATTCCCATTCTCTGGCACGATTACGATACCAACGGCATTATTTATCTGGATTACTTCTTTGATGTCCGCCATATCCCGGAGGAGGAGGTGCCTTACCTGTCCATCCTTCAGCTGTTTTTGGGAAAACTGGACACAGAGGATTATCCGTTTGTGGATCTGGCCAACGAGATCAACCTGTACACCGGCGGTATCTCGGCGGACGTTATGGTTACCTCCGGAGTTGGCGAGCGGGATTACGAGGCAAAATTCGAGATGCGCATCCGGACACTCGGGGCAAATCTGACGAAGGCGATGGAGCTGGCAAAGAGTATCCTGTCGGGAACGCTCTTTGAGGATGAGAAGCGCATGCAGGAGCTGCTGGCGATGGCGAAGTCCAGACTGCAGAGCGACTTGAGGGAGGGCGGATCCGTGGCCGCCATGCGCCGCGCCATGTCGTCCTTTGCGCGCAGGGAAAAATACAACGATTTACTGAGCGGAATCGGACAATACCGTGTACTGGAGCAGCTGACTGCCGACTATGAGAACCAAAAGGAGGGGCTGAAGGCAACGCTTCAAAGCCTCATGTCACGGATCCTCCGGACGGACGGACTGCTGGTAAGCTGCACCTGCCGGAGAGACGGCCTGGATCAGGTGAAAGCCAACGCGGAACTGATTCGCAGCGGGTTGTCGGAGGAGAAACCGGGGACGGCGCAGACGATCGCCCTGCCGGCACGGGCCAACGAGGGCTTTATGGATGCCTCCCAGATTCAGTATGTGGCGCTTGCGGGAAGCTATGCAGAGACCGGGATGCCGTATCGGGGAAGCCTGCGCGTCTGCAAGACCCTGATGAATTACGAATACCTTTGGCAGAATGTCCGGGTGCGCGGCGGCGCTTACGGCTGCGGCATCCAGTCATGGCGGACAGGCGAGATCGTGTTTTATTCCTATCGGGATCCGAATCTGGGCAGGACGCTGGAGGTATACCGTGATGCTGCGGACTATCTCCGGAATTTTGAAGCGGACGACCGCGATATGACCCGCTATGTGATCGGTACCTTCAGCGAAATGGATGCGCCGCTGACGCCGGTATCGCAGGGGAGACGGTCTCTGACCGCGTATCTTACGGGGGTCACATATGAGATGTTGCAGCAGGAGCGCGAGGAGGTGCTCGCCGCTGATCAGGAAAGCATCCGCGCCCTTGCAGACCTGTTCGATGCCGCCTTGGCGGATCCCTCGGTCTGCGTGATCGGAAATGAGGAAAAATTAAAAGAAGAGTCAGAGATTTTTGACAATCTGGAGGTTTTATGAGTGAAGAAAAAAAGTCGGGTTTTGTCACGCTGATCGGCCGGCCGAATGTCGGGAAGTCCACCCTGATGAACCGGATCATCGGACAGAAGATCGCGATCACGTCCAAGCGGCCGCAGACAACGCGCAACCGCATCCAGACGGTGTACACGGACAGGGACAGGGGACAGGTGGTTTTTCTGGACACGCCCGGCATCCACAAGGCAAAAAATAAACTCGGAGAATATATGGTCAATGTGGCGGAATCGACATTGCAGGATGTGGATGTCATCCTCTGGCTTGTGGAGCCCACCACGTTTATCGGCGCGGGAGAGCGGCACATTGCACAGCAGCTTGAAAAGGTGCAGGCGCCGGTGATTCTCGTGATCAACAAAACAGACACGGTAAAGCGCGACGAGGTTCTGGCTTTTATCGATGCCTACCGGAAGCTGTATGATTTTGCGGAGATCATTCCGGCCTCCGCGTTAAAGGGCACGAATACGGATGAGATTATCGATGCGATTTTTCAGTATCTGCCCTACGGACCGATGTTTTACGATGAGGATACAGTGACGGACCAGCCGGAGCGGCAGATCGCGGCGGAGATTATCCGGGAAAAGGCGCTGCGCTCTCTGGATGAGGAGATTCCGCACGGCATCGCGGTGACCATTGAGACCATGCGGCCGAGAGAGGACGGTAGAATCACAGATATCGAGGCCACCATTATCTGCGAGAAGGATTCCCACAAGGGGATCATCATCGGGAAGGGCGGCGCCATGCTCAAAAAGATCGGCAGCAGCGCCCGGAGGGATATCGAGCGCATGCTGGACTGCAAAGTCAGCCTTCATCTCTGGGTTAAGGTCAAAAAGGGCTGGCGCGACAGCGATGTCCAGATGAAAAATTTTGGATATGACCCGAAAAACGTATAGAGAGATTTTAATTGCACACCCTAACTTCAGCAAAAGGGGGATGTGCGATGAAGGAAAAAGAGTGGCTCTGTTTTGAAAAAAGCGGGAGAGTGTCGGATTACCTGAATTATTGTCAGAGCAATGCCGGCCGGTTCGGCGGATACGGAGACGAAGATACGAAGAGATGTGGGAGACAGGATGGGGCAGACTTGTACACTGACAGGTATGATACTGAAGACCGCCCCCGCGGGTGAGTACGATAAGAGGATCACGATACTTACAAAGGAGCGGGGGAAGGTGACGGCCTTTGCGCGCGGGGCCAGACGCCCGAAGAGCGCGATGCAGGCAGCGACGGATCTGTTCTGTTTCGGCAGATTTGAGGCCTATGAGGGACGCGACGCGTACACGGTCGTCCGGGCGGAGATCCGGAATTATTTCCGCGAGCTCACGACAGACCTTGAAAAAACGTACTACGGCTGCTATTTTCTGGAGGTGGCGGACTATTTTACCCAGCCTTCCGATGATGCCGCGGATCAGTTAAAGCTGCTTTACCAGACGCTCCGCGCGCTAGGGAGTAAAAGTCTGGATTCGCGGCTGGTGCGGCGTATTTATGAGTTAAAGACACTGGTGCTCGGCGGAGTTGGCCCGCGCCTCTTTTCCTGCGTGTCCTGCGGGGCGAAGGAGAAGATTTCCTTTTTCTCCGTCGCGAAGAGAGGGGTTCTCTGCGCGGCATGCGGGGCAGGACCGGACGGACAGAAGCTGGACGACGCTTCGCTCTACACGCTTCAATACATAACCGCCTCCTCCATAGAGAAACTCTACACCTTCCGGGTGACAGAGCCGGTGTATGAAACGATCAGAGCGGTCATTGAGCGATATATGAGTCTGTATGTGGACCGGGAATTGCACTCCGCATCATTTTTAGAGGAACTTTGATCAGAAAACGGTTGTCAAAGTTCCTGTTTGTGTGTAAACTATGGTTTGAGCGTTAAAGCACTTGGAGGAGAATCATGAAAAAGAAAGCAGCGGTTTTGTGTGTGGCAGCAGTTTCGCTCGGTCTTCTGGCATCCTGCGGGAGTACGTCGGTGACAGAGAACACGGTGGAGCTGAAAAAGAACGGAAAGGTCATCGAGTACACGGTGGAGGATTTTTCGGCATCCTACTATGACGCGGATGAACTGACGGAGTTTGTGGATGCGCAGGTGGCGTCCTACCTCGAGGACAGCGATGCGACGGTCAAGGTGACGAAAAATGAGGTGGAGGAGCAGACCGCATGGGTCACGATCGAGTACGACAGTACGGATACTTATGCGGACTTTACCGGAACGGCCTGTTTTTCGGGGAGCGTTGTCCAGGCACAGGCGGCGGGATATGATTTTGATGTGAATTTTGTCTCCGCGGATGATGAGACCGGGGAAGAGGAGGAGTCTTCCGTCATAGAGGGCACCGTCTCAGGGGCTTCTTATCTCAGCGGCAGTGAGATTCTGGAGCAGGACGACCTGAAGGTCCTGATCGTGGGTACTGCGGTCGATGTCATTGTCCCCGGAACGGTCCGGTATGTTTCTGCGGACACGGCGGCGATCACCGGGAAAAGCACGGTGACAACCACGGCCGAGATCAATTCGGATGTGTTGGTCTATGTAGTATATGAATAATTACCATATTTTTATTTTAAAGGAGATACATATTTATGGAAAAAACAATGGAAAAGATCGTAGCCCTCGCCAAATCGCGCGGGTTTGTATATCCGGGCTCCGAGATCTACGGCGGCCTGGCCAACACCTGGGATTACGGGAATCTGGGCGTGGAACTCAAAAATAACGTCAAAAAGGCATGGTGGCAGAAGTTTATTCAGGAAAGCCCGTACAATGTGGGTGTGGACTGCGCGATCCTGATGAACCCGCAGACATGGGTGGCATCCGGCCATCTCGGCGGCTTCTCTGATCCGTTGATGGACTGCCGGGAGTGCCATGAGCGCTTCCGCGCAGACAAGATCATCGAGGACTATGCCGGGGAGCATGGCATCGATTTGGGCGGCTCCGTGGACGGATGGACGCAGGAGCAGATGAAGGATTTTATTGAGGACAATCATGTGTGCTGTCCCACCTGCGGAAAGCACAATTTCACCGATATCCGCCAGTTTAACCTGATGTTTAAGACATTTCAGGGTGTCACGGAGGACGCGAAAAACACGGTGTACCTCCGCCCGGAGACGGCGCAGGGTATTTTTGTCAACTTTAAAAATGTACAGCGCACCTCCCGGAAGAAGATTCCCTTCGGCATCGGCCAGATCGGAAAGTCTTTCCGCAATGAGATCACACCGGGCAATTTTACATTCCGTACCCGGGAGTTTGAGCAGATGGAGCTGGAGTTTTTCTGCGAGCCGGACACCGATCTGGAGTGGTTTTCCTACTGGCGTGAGTTCTGCATCAGCTGGCTGAAGTCGCTTGGCATGAAGGACGAGGATATGCGCGTGCGGGATCATGAGAAGGAGGAGCTTTCCTTCTACAGCAAGGCGACGAGTGACATTGAGTTCCTCTTCCCCTTCGGGTGGGGTGAGCTCTGGGGCATCGCGGATCGCACCGACTATGATCTGACCCGGCATCAGGAGACCTCCGGTGAGGATCTGACCTACTTTGATGACCAGAAGAATACACGCTACATTCCGTATGTGATCGAGCCTTCCCTCGGTGCGGACCGTGTGGTGCTGGCGTTCCTCTGCGGCGCGTATGATGAGGAGAACATCGGCACGGAGGAGAAGCCGGATATGCGGACCGTCCTCCATTTCCATCCGGCGCTTGCGCCGGTGAAGATCGGCGTCCTTCCGCTCTCCAAAAAGCTGAATGCCGGGGCGGATCAGGTCTTTGAACAGCTGCGCAAAAAGTACAACTGTGAATTCGACGACAGGGGAAATATCGGCAAACGCTACCGCCGTCAGGATGAGATCGGCACGCCGTTCTGCGTGACCTACGACTTTGACTCGGAGGAGGATCAGGCGGTCACCGTCCGCGACCGTGATACGATGGAACAGGTGCGGATCCCGATCGCACAGCTTGATGCATACTTTGCGGAGAAGTTTGCTTTCTGATTTGAATTGTATCTATTTTTCAGGGTTGTCCGTGTTCTGTCTGGCCAGTTAAAACAGAACGCGGGACAGCCTTGTTTTTTTCTTCGGACATAGGCTGATATTTCCGGGAAACCGGTTGTTTTCTGGAAAAATTATGTTAAAATCAATCTGATTATTACTAACAGGAGGAACGAAACTATGGCGAAATGGGTTTACTTATTTAGTGAAGGCAACGCGGACATGCGTGAGCTCCTTGGCGGAAAGGGAGCGAACCTGGCGGAGATGACATCTCTCGGTCTTCCGGTGCCGCAGGGTTTTACCATCACTACAGAAGCATGTACCCAATATTATGAGGACGGCCGTGAGATTAACGATGAGATTCAGGGTCAGATCAATGAGTATATCGTGAAGATGGAGGAGATCACCGGCAAAAAGTTCGGGGATGCGGAAAACCCGCTGCTTGTATCGGTGCGCTCCGGCGCCAGGGCGTCCATGCCGGGTATGATGGATACGATCCTGAACCTCGGGCTGAATGAGACGGTTGTTGAAGTGTTGGCAAAGAAATCCGGAAACCCCCGCTGGGCATGGGATTGCTATCGGAGATTTATCCAGATGTATTCCGATGTCGTGATGGAGGTCGGAAAGAAATATTTTGAAGAACTCATCGATGAGATGAAGAAGGCAAAGGGCGTCACGTTCGATGTTGAGCTGACGGCGGATGACTTAAAGGAGCTGGCCGGACAGTTTAAGGCAGAGTATAAGAAGGTACTCGGTGAGGATTTTCCGGACGACCCGAAGGAGCAGCTGATGGGCGCGATCAAAGCCGTGTTCCGTTCCTGGGATAACCCGCGTGCGAATGTGTACCGCCGCGACAACGATATCCCGTATTCATGGGGAACCGCGGTGAATGTTCAGAGCATGGCGTTCGGCAATATGGGCGATGACTGCGGTACCGGCGTTGCGTTTACCCGCGATCCGGCCACCGGCGAGAAGAAGCTCATGGGTGAGTTCCTTGTGAACGCACAGGGCGAGGACGTGGTTGCCGGCGTCCGCACTCCGATGCCCATCGCGAAGATGGAGGAGGAGTTCCCGGAGGCTTACGCACAGTTTGTCGAGGTGTGCAATACACTGGAAAATCATTACAGAGATATGCAGGATATGGAGTTTACCGTTGAGAACCGCAAGCTCTACATGCTGCAGACCCGCAACGGCAAGCGTACCGCGTTCGCCGCGTTAAAGATCGCCTGTGATCTGGTGGACGAGGGTATGCGCACCGAGGAGGAGGCCGTCGCGATGATCGACCCCCGCAACCTGGACGCACTGCTTCATCCCACCTTTGATGCGGCTGCGCTGAAGGCGGCGGAGCCCATCGGAAAAGCGCTCGGCGCGGCTCCCGGAGCTGCCTGCGGCAAGATCGTGTTCACGGCGGAGGATGCCGAGGAGTGGGCGGCCAGAGGCGAGAAGGTTGTTCTGGTGAGACTGGAGACTTCCCCGGAGGATATCACCGGCATGAAGGCTGCACAGGGTATCCTGACGGTGCGCGGCGGCATGGCCTCCCACGCGGCGGTGGTCGCCCGCGGTATGGGTGCCTGCTGTGTATCCGGCTGCGGCGATATCGTGATGGATGAGGCAAATAAGAAATTTACGCTTGGCGGCAAGGAGTATCACGAGGGCGATATCATCTCCTTTGACGGATCGACCGGCTGCATCTATGACGGCGCGATCCCGACAGTGGACGCAAAGATCGCCGGTGAGTTTGGACGGATCATGGCGTGGGCGGACAAGTTCCGGACGCTGAAGGTGCGGACCAACGCGGACACACCGGCTGACGCAAAGAAGGCCCGCGAGCTGGGCGCGGAGGGCATCGGCCTTTGCCGTACCGAGCATATGTTCTTTGAGGGCGACCGGATCGATGCGTTCCGCGAGATGATCTGTGCGGATACCGCAGAGGAGAGAGAGACGGCGCTGGAGAAGATTCTGCCGTACCAGCAGGGTGACTTCGAGCAGCTGTATGAGGCGATGGAGGGCGACCCTGTTACCATCCGTTTCCTTGACCCGCCGCTGCACGAGTTCGTTCCTCAGGAGGAGGAAGACATCGAGAAGCTGGCGAAGGCGCAGGGCAAGTCCGTAGAGACGATCAAGGCGATCATTGAGGGCCTGAAAGAGTTTAACCCGATGATGGGACACCGTGGATGCCGTCTGGCTGTCACCTATCCGGAGATCGCGAGGATGCAGACGAGGGCTGTGATCCGCGCGGCGCTCAATGTCTCCAAGGCACATCCCGACTGGAACATTGTCCCGGAGATCATGATCCCGCTGATCGGCGATGTCAAAGAGTTAAAATATGTCAAGAATTTCGTGGTTGAGACGGCGGATGCCGAGATCGCGGCTGCAGGATCCGACCTGAAGTATGAGGTCGGTACGATGATCGAGATTCCCCGTGCGGCTCTGACGGCGGATGACATTGCGAAAGAGGCGGAGTTCTTCTGCTTCGGCACCAATGATCTGACGCAGATGACCTACGGTTTTTCCCGCGATGATTCCGGAAAGTTCCTGGATGCCTACTACGATGCGAAGATTCTGGAGAACGATCCGTTCGCGAAGCTGGATCAGGTTGGCGTCGGCAAGCTGATGGAGATGGCGATTAAGCTCGGCAAGCCGGTGCGGCCGGAGCTTCACTGCGGGATCTGCGGCGAGCATGGCGGTGACCCTTCGTCTGTAGAGTTCTGTCATAAGATCGGTCTGGATTATGTATCCTGCTCCCCGTTCCGCGTGCCCATCGCAAGGTTGGCGGCGGCGCAGGCGGCAATTGCTTCAAAATAGCGGCAGATAATTGCAGTTTTTGGGCAAAACCCCTTGACATTGGCGTAGTTTGTGAGTAAAGTAAGGAAAGAAATAGTTGATTGAATGAGAGTGGGTGCAAGCCCACTCTCAACTTATGTTATGAAAGCACGGAGCAATCGACTTTCATATATGGTGATGTCTGCGTTAGCAGGAGGTGTATGGATGACAAGGAGAGAGGATTACGAGGCACGGACGGAGGCGCTTCTGCTGCCTTTGATGGAAGAGTTCGGTTTTGAACTGGTGGATGTGGAGTATGTAAAGGAGGGCGGCAGTTGGTACCTGCGAGCCTATATCGACAAGGAGGGCGGCATCACGGTGAATGACTGTGAGGCGGTTTCCCGCAGGATGAGCGATCTGCTGGATGAGGAGGACTTTATCGCGGATTCCTACATCTTTGAGGTGAGCTCGCCGGGTCTGGGACGCCCGTTGAAAAAGGAAAAGGATTACATCCGGAGTATGGGCAGCAGGGTGGAGATCCGCACGTACCGTCCCATCGACCGGAAGAAGGAGTTTTGCGGAGTCCTGACGGCCTACACGGCGGACACGGTAACGATTGCCCCGGAAGAAGGGGAAGAGCAGACATTTGAGAAGAATGATATCGCACTGATTAGACTGGCGTTTGATTTTTAATACGAGGAGGAAAAGAAAATGGCAAAGACCAGAAAAAGCAGCAAAGAAAACCTGCAGAATGACAGCCAGGAGCTGCTTGAGGCACTGACGATCTTAGAGAAAGAGAAAAATATCAGCAGAGAATCCATCCTGGAAGCCATCGAGAATTCCCTGATTACCGCCTGCAAGAACCATTTCGGCAAGGCGGACAATGTCAAGGTCGAGATGAATCCGGATACCTGCGAGTATCATGTTTATATCGAGAAGACGGTGGCCGAGGAGGTCGAGGACCCGGTGACGGAGATCAGTCTTGCCGAGGCGAAGATGCGCGATGATAAGTATGAAGTCGGGGATATTGTCCGCGAGGAGGTCCAGTCAAAGAGCTTCGGACGGATTGCGACGCAGAATGCCAAAAACGTCATCCTCCAGAAGATCCGGGAGGAAGAGCGCAAGGTAATTTACGACCAGTTCCAGGGCAAGTCCAGAGACGTTGTGACCGGTATCGTCCAGCGCTACATCGGCAGAAATGTCAGCATCAATCTGGGCAAGGCGGACGCGCTTTTGAGTGAGAAAGAAATGATCCGCGGGGAGCACTTTGAGCCGACCCAGCGGGTAAAGGTATATATCCTTGATGTCAAGGCGACCTCCAAGGGGCCGAAGATTCTGGTATCCCGCACGCATCCGGAGCTGGTGAAGCGCCTGTTTGAGGAGGAGGTGGCGGAGGTCCGCGACGGAATCGTTGAGATCAAGAGCATCTCCAGAGAGGCGGGAAGCCGGACCAAGATGGCGGTCTGGTCCAGGGACCCGAATGTGGATGCCGTGGGTGCCTGTGTCGGCATGAACGGATCCCGTGTCAATGCAATCGTCGATATTTTAAATGGAGAGAAGATCGATATCATTAACTGGGATGAGAACTCGGCTCTCCTGATTCAGAATGCGTTAAGCCCTGCGAAGGTGATTTCCGTTATCGCGGACAGCGAGGAGAAGACCGCGAAGGTCATTGTCCCGGATTATCAGCTTTCGCTTGCCATCGGCAAAGAGGGACAGAATGCCCGCCTGGCTGCCCGTCTGACCGGATTTAAGATCGACATCAAGAGCGAATCTCAGGCGCGCGAGGCCGGGGATATCATCGATTATGATGATTACGAGGAGTACGATGAGGAAGAGTACGCCGACGGCTATGAGGACGGATACGACGATTACGACGGTGAGTACGCGGATTCCTCCTATGATGAGTACGCAGACGAGAGAGAGTATGAAGAGTTTTCCGATTCCGGATATGAGGAGGGAGAATATTCGGATGAGCCGTATGCGGACGAGGAGTATTCGGATGACGGATACGAAGACGAAGAATATACAGACGGAGACCGTGCAGATGAGTAAGAAAATTCCGATGCGCATGTGTATCGGTTGCCGGCAGATGCGGGAGAAGAGAGAGATGATCCGCGTGGTTCGTCAGCAGGACGGCACGTATGTCATTGACAGAACCGGCAAAAAAAACGGCCTCGGTGCATATCTCTGTAAAAACCCGGATTGCCTGAATACAGCGGTGAAAAACCACGGGCTGGAGCGGTCGTTCGGAATGAGCATACCGAAGGAGACCGTTGCGGATCTGAAAAAGGAGATGAGCGAGCTTGCCGAATGACAGAGTCCTGTCGGGCCTTTCCCTTGCCCAGAAAGCGGGGCAGATAGCCAGCGGGGAATTTGCCGCAGAGAAATCGGTGAAGGAGGGTCGGGCATTTCTGGTGTTTGTTGCCGGGGATGCTTCCGACAATACGAAAAAGAATATAAAAAATATGACGGAATATCGCGGAATTCCCTGTTATACCTACGCAGACAGGGAGAATCTGGGGAGATGTATCGGCAGGGAATACCGGTCTATGGCGGCTGTGACACATTCCGGATTTGCGGATTCGATTGAGAAGCAGCTGAGAGTTATTTCACAACGGAACAGGGAGGAAGAAGAATGG
>JAJPYF010000047.1:0-1239 GCA_021205085.1 Clostridiales bacterium
ATGTCTCAATAGAAAACCAGAAGTTGATTATCAATCAATACGCTGCTGAGCGGGGGATTGTGATCGACCGTTGGTACGAGGACGACGGTATATCTGGTTATATTTTTGACCGTCCGGGTTTTCAACAGCTCATGGCGGATTTGGACAAGGACATTGATGCCGTGTATGTGAAAGACTTTTCTCGCCTTGGCAGACATAATGCAAAAGTTCTCCTTTTGCTGGATGATTTTCAGGAACGCGGAAAACATCTGGTTGTTATTGATGATAATTATGACTCTACAGATTCTGAGGATGACACCATAGGAATAAAAACATGGTTTAACGAGCGTTATGTAAAAGATACCAGTAAGAAGATCAAACGTGCTATTGGAGCCAGACAAAAAGAAGGTACTCTAATCACAAGACCCCCTTTTGGTTATCGGCGAAATCAGGAAGATAAAACGATTTTGGAGATTGTGCCAAAAGAGGCAGAAATAATAAGGAGAATTTATGAACTTTATATTTCAGGCTCCGGATATCGCAAGATTGCTAACTATTTGACTGAACAGGAAATACCTACTCCATCCATGGTGCAAAGGGAGCGTGAACTGGAAGAAGGGCGTCTGTCGAATCGAACCGTGGCATCTGCGTGGTCTGATGGAATGATCAAAGAAATCCTGGACAATGATTTTTACGTTGGAACCTTTCGCTTGAAAAAGAGGACAAGAAACACTGTCCACGGAAAAGATAAGCGTGTACCAAAAGAAGAACAGTTTATTTTTGAAGATCATCATCTGGCAATTGTTGATAAAGCGACTTTTTCGTTAGTGCAGGAATTGAAGGAAAAGAGGAGCCGAACGAATTACCGGGGCAGTCGCGGGCAATGGTTAGGATCAGAGATCCCTAATCCATTCGGGAGTTGTCTGTTTTGTAAGGATTGTGGAAGCCGGTTAACTCCGATTAAGCGCAAGACTGGCGAGCGAGAACGGAAATATTATATTTGTACAAATTATAATACCAGAGGGAAACGCTATTGTTCAAAGGCACATCTGATTCAGGAAAATGATCTGATGACTGATGTCTTGACTTATATAAAAATGTGCCGCGATGCATTATGTGAGGTGATTGCTTCTTATGATTTAAAAGATTTCGAGTACGAGAAGAAGTCTTTGGAAGAAAAACGCCAGGATTTGTGTACAGAAATTGATGAACGAAAAAACCGGCTAAAAGCTCTTTTTTCACAGAAGATAAAGGATTTGG
>JAJPYF010000047.1:1249-5325 GCA_021205085.1 Clostridiales bacterium
ATTTGGCCGCGGCCTCCGGACATTTATTGTTTGTGAATGAAGCATATGATTCATTGCAGAAGGATTTACTTGCTCAAATCCATGGTTTGGAGATGAAGATAAAGGAACTGGATGAAAAAGCGATAGAAACACCGGATGTAAAAGATAAGCTGAAAAATGCGTTGGATGTAGTTGATAAAATTATTGCAGGCGGAACACTTAACCGGAAAGACATCGAGCTGTTGATTGAACGTATTGAAGTAGACGAAAACGGGATGCCTGAAATTACATTAAAATATGGATTATCCAATCTGATAGATTACAACCCTGCAGATGAGATGAATTCTCGGGAGAATGTCATTATTACTTTAGTCATGAAGTTAATCAGTGAAGATGAACGTGGTTACACATCTGCAAAATATTTGTCCGAACATATTACTAAACTTGGATTTCCAAAATCGAAGAGGAGTATCATTCCATATATTGAGTTGATGAAAGAACTGGGGATTTTGGAAGATACGGATAATCCATTAAAACCTTATAATATCCTGAAATCAAAGGAAGAAATCAATATAATAGCCAAAGATTTTTTTTTCGACCTGACTCCGGATGCCACTGCTGAACAAATTTCGAGCAATTATTTACATGATTCTGAGGCAGACAGGCGGCATGCCGGAGATGGTTTTCGAGTACATCCTGAAACAGAACGATATCGATCCGGACAGTGACCTGACCATCGACAAGAGCATCGACTTCGGCTCCACGGCGGCCGCGTTTACGGGCAATTCCGCGGATTATACTGTGGAATTCGAGCCCTACGCGACAGCGCTGGAGACGGAGGGCGCGGGGTATGTCGTCGCCTCGCTGGGCGTAGACTCCGGCTATGTCCCGTACACCGCATTCAGCGCGAAGGCGAGCTATATCGGGGAAAACCCGGATGTGATTCAGGCGTTTACCAACGCGCTGCAGAAGGGGATGGACTATGTAAATTCCCACACGGCGCAGGAGATCGCGGCGTCCATCGCGCCGCAGTTCCCCGAGACGGACGCGGAGAGCCTCGCGACGATCGTCGGGCGCTATCTGGAACAGGACACATGGAAGAGCGATCTGATTTTTACGGAGGAGAGTTATAACCTGCTGTTGGATATTCTGGACGGCGCGGGCATGTTGACGGATCGCCCCGCGTATGAGGAGCTGGTTGTCACGGAGTACGCAGAAGGGGCGGCAGAGTAGCGTATTTGTGAAAAAATAGATTTTCCGTACAGGAGAAAGCGGGAAAACCAGCGAAGGAGCGGTACTGGCCGCTCCTTTACCTCTTTACTTTAAAATTTTGCTGTGTTAAAATCTTGCATAGACAGAGCAAACGGCTTTTGTACGGGAGGGCATGAGATGAATAAAAAGATTCGGACCGAGGCGGTAGATCATTTGTTTGACGCGATTCTCAGTTTACGGGACAGGGAAGAGTGCTACGCGTTTTTCGAGGATGTTTGTACGATCAATGAGATTTTATCCCTGTCGCAGCGCTACGAAGTGGCCCGGATGCTGCGGGAGAAGCAGACCTATCTGGACATCGCGGAAAAGACCGGGGCGTCCACAGCGACCATCAGCCGGGTCAACCGCTCCTTAAACTACGGGAACGACGGATACGACATGGTCTTTGAACGGTTAAAGGAAGCCTGATCAGTCGCCCTTTTTGCGCTTTTTCTTTGGGTCGTGCGGCTGCATGGAGTCGATGATTTTCTCCATCAGGAGCTTTTTCACATAGACATCAAAGTTCAGCAGGCAGATAAAAACGAACTTCTGCAGGAAATCTGCCTCCTCCTCGTCCAGATTGTCCATGGTGCGGACGGCCTCCTGACTGGTCATAAACTCCGCGCGGATCGTCTCTTTTAACTGCTCCACCTCCGGCTTTTCCAGAGAAAAAACCATACTGTAGATCTCCTCCAGCGAAGGAGATCCTTTTTTGTTTGTCCAGTAGCGGTCCGTGACCGGGTTTAAGATGCTCCGGATATCCTGAATGGAGAGCGTGTTTTTAAAATAATAAATGAAGATCAGGGTCAGCAGGTGCTCCTTGGAATATTTCTTCTTCTCCGGCGGGGGGAGGAGGTCGTTTTTGACATAATTGTTGACCATGGTCTTGGTCAGCACCTTGTCCTCCTTGTGCCGCTTGGAGGGAGCCAGCTGATCCTCCATGAATGAGGTGATCTGGTCCATGTACAGCCGGATGTCCGGCATGGTCTCCGGCCGTATGTACTCAATGCGGGAGAGGCTGTCCAAAATACTGTCCAGTAAATTCTGTATGTCGATCGTCATGGCGCATTGCCTTTCGTAAGGAATATTATGATACTACGGATTGTTTCGCACTTCGTGCTTTTGTACGGGCAGAGACTCGAAAAACCTGCGGTTTTTCTCGTTCGCTTGCGCTCGTCAAATGAACAACTCAACATCTGTGCATGCAAGCATGCCCATCTGTTTCCTTGTTCATTTTCCTCTGCCCTTTTCGCACATTATAAAATAAGCGCCGGAAGATGACAAGTGAAAAATCCTGTGCGATTCGCATTTCCGTTCACAGTCTGAACACATTTCTCTAAAATTATCATCACATTTGCCGTGTAAGATGGACAATAAAACTTTGGAGGTTTCAGTATGAGCAAAAAATCACAGACACCGCCGGCGGATGCCACACCGGAGAATCTTGAAAAAGCGATTGACAAATATCAGCGTCCGGAGGTTGTGCGCATGCTGAAAGCGGGCGCGCTCTCCGGATTGGATGCGGAGAAACGCGCAGAGATCTGCAGACGTCTCGTCGGTCTGCGAAGCATGGAGATCATGGATTTCCTCAGCCGTCAGAAGGAGCCGTTCACGGTCGACATGCTGCAGCTTGATTTTGATGTGTTCCAGAACCGTGATTTTGTCAGGGAGCTGCTGACAAAATACAGCAAAAAGTTTGATCTGTCCGATGAAAAAGAGTGCGAAGCGATTTTTGCCGTGGCCTGCACCGTGGACAACGAGAAAGCCGTAAAGCAGCTAATCCGTCTGAAAAAGGCGGTCGCATCCTATCCGATGATCGGATCCGCGTCCATGCCGATTTTTGAACAGATCACTGCCATCCCGGATGGGCTGATGCACGATGACGACCGTGTCCGGCTCTATCTGCAGGCATTTCTCTCTGCCGACTGGGAGCTGAAGCTTGTGTTCCTGCAGGATGCAAAGATCGATTATTTTCTGAAAAACACGGACGGAAAGAACGCCGCAGATTTGTTGGAGGAGCGGATTCGTACTTTTAAATATGATAACGGCAAAAAAGGCCGCCTCATGAAGCTTCAGGAGGAACAGGCTTTAAAGATGCTGAGAAAGATGGAGTCCGAAAGAGAACAATCCTCTGATAAGAAAAAGCTCTCCCTGAAGATAAAGATTCTGATACTCTGCATCTGTGTCGCGGCCGCAGCTGTGATCGGAGCAGGGATCGGATATTATCAGGCTCACAACAGCGCTTCCGCGGAGACTACCGAGGATGTCTCCGCAGAGGAAGAGGCGGAGGAGAGCACTGAGGATGAGACCGAGGATACTGTTGACGAGACGGATGCCGATGAGGCAGTAGAGGACAGTGAAACCGACACGGTGGAGGAAACTGATGAAGAGAAGACCGTTTCCTACTCCACGGATACATCTCTTGTCGTCGCTGACGGCGATACAGTCAATATCGACTACACCGGATATATCGGCGATGTGGCCTTTGACGGCGGCAGCACGGACGGAGTAGGTACCGATCTGATCATCGGATCCGGTAGCTATATTGACGATTTTGAGGAGCAGCTCATCGGAGCGAATGTGGGTGATATCGTGACGGTCACAGTTACCTTCCCAGAGGATTATGGTGTTGACGATCTAAACGGACAGGAAGCTGTCTTTGAGGTCACGATTAACGGAATTTACGAATAGGCTACAGAAGGAGATAGATAATTCACTCTCTATATTGTCTTTCAATTGTTTCATATTTTAGCGCATTCGTGTATCGACTTGAGGGCTGGGGAAAGTTTTCTGTAAAAACTGATCTTCTATAAGTTATCTTTCATGTTTTACGGACTGTATAGAAA
>JAJPYF010000099.1 GCA_021205085.1 Clostridiales bacterium
ATTGTATAAAATATATATCTACTGGTACTACCGGTTTAACCAGACGATCGGATCAAACAAAAATATGCTACGAAAGGGAGTATGGAAATGAATTATCCTGAAGTAAAAGTGTTGGAGAATGTGAAGGCGGTTTTAAAAGCAATCGAAGGGAGATCCTATAAGAGAGTATATCTAATTGCCTGCGGAGGATCATCTGCACTGATGTACCCGAGTCAGTTCCTGATTGATACGAAGGTAAGAAATTTAACATGTGAATATTTGAATTCCAACGAGTTTATTTATCGGAATTCTCCGGCTGTGAATGAGGAGGCGATTGTTATCCTTTGCTCTCAGGAAGGTAAAACGCCGGAGACAGTAGCGGCGGCAAAGTATGCCAGAGAAAAGGGCGCAACCGTAATCACGATAGCGATGCTCGATGATACACCCCTTCAGAAAGAAGGAGAATTCTTTGTAAAGTATGGATATTATGAGACAGCGGATCCCATTGACACCAGTTACGGTGTGATGTATTTGCTGACCGCCGGCATCCTGCAGGCTCAGGAAGGCCTGGAGATTTTCGATGATATGGTGCGAAACCTGGAAAATCTTAAGCCTGTCGTCGAGAATGCGAAAAAGCAGTATCAGGATGCTACGGAATATTATGGGAAATCCTGCAGGGAAGACAGGGTTTTGTATTCTCTGGCCAGCGGATGCAATTATTCCCAGTCTTATGTATTCTGCAATTGCTATATGATGGAGATGCAGTGGATTAACGCAATCCCGATTCATGCCGGTGAGTTCTTCCATGGTCCTTTTGAGATTATTGAGAAAAACAGTCCGGTAATTATGCTGATGGGTCTGGATCAGACCAGATTCATGGAGGAGCGGGCACTGCGTTTTCTGGAGAAATACACGGATCGCATATTCAGGATTGACATGAAGGATGTAGATTTCATGGATGTGGATGAGGATTATCGCGGATATCTTGGCGCCCTTGTTATCAATAATATCTGCAGAATGTTTTCAAAAGCGATTGCAAAGGAGAGAGAGCATTCGTTGGATATTAGAAGATATATGCACCTGGTTGAATACTAAAAGAAAAGGAGGAAACTATGAAAAAGAAGAGAATTGTAAGTTGTATGCTGGTTGCTGTTATGGCAGTGGGGTTGATGAGCGGCTGCGGAAGCAGCACGGCCTCCGATTCCGATGAGGAGGGCAGTGTTGCATCGACAGAGAGTACTGCAGCCGGGGATAGTACGGCATCGGGTGATGAGCAGATCGAGTTGACGGTGTTTCATCGTTTCTCTGACGGTGCCTCTAAAGAATTTTTCGATGAGGTTGCAGAGGCTTATATGGAGGAACATCCCAATGTCACAATTACGATGACAAGTGCGGACAATGAAAATTACAAGTCTGAGATCAGCGTGAAGCTTGCCAGCAATGATGCGCCGGATATTTATTTCGCATGGAGCGGTGTATACGCAGAAAATTTTGCGGATGGCGGCAGAGTTTTGGATCTGACATCCTACATTGAAGAGGATACCGAATGGTCAGATGGTATTTTTGAAAACCAGTGGGGACCGTTTACGTTTGATGATTCCATTTACGGTGTGCCTATCATTATGGACGGCAAGGCTTTCTACTATAATGTAGAGATTTTTGACGAGCTTGGCCTGGAAGTTCCGGAAACATGGGATGAGTTTATTGATGTGCTGGAGGCTCTTTCTGAGACAGATTACATCCCGATTTCTCTTGGAAACGTAGATGACTGGGCAACCGGGCATTATATGACGACATTGAATCAGAGAATGGTGGATGCAGATACTCTGGCAGCAGACTATGCGCTGGAAGGTGATTTTTCTGATCCTCAGTATGTAGCCGCGCTGGAGAAACTGGAAGAACTGATTCCGTATTTCACACCGGATTGCAACGCAACATCCTATGATACCGGTATCAGTGATTTTATTACGGGAAAAGCGGCAATTTACTATGAGCAGTTTAATCAGGAGCAGTATATTGAACCGGCAGAATTTGAGTGGTCATGGTTTGATATGCCGGATATCACAGAGGGCGACGGTGATCAGGATGAACTGACCGGAGCACCGCAGGGCTTCATGGTTTCCGCAGATACTGAGTATCCGGATGAGGCAGTAGACTTCTTGAAGTATCTGACTTCTCAGGAAGTCGCAGCGCAGATGGTTGAAGAGACCTCCATGCTGAGCTGTGTGGATGGCGCGATTAATGAAGATACCGCCAACGAAAAGGTCGTTGCAATGGCTGAAACCATCAAGGCGGCATCCAATGTAAATCTGTGGCTTGATAATGCGACAGACAGTGAATTAGTCAGTGTATATCTGGCTGACATTCAGAAGATGGTCGGCGGAGGCATGACCGCGGAAGAGGTCATGGCTGATGTACAGGCGACAGCCGCAGAGTTAAAGGAAGAATAAATATATAACCGCTGTGCAAAAGAGAATCCCGATGGCGGATTCTCTTTTGCACAATGGGAAAAGAAGGGAAGGAGATTGAAAGTATGAAAAAAAAGATGACACCCTATCTTTTTATCCTGCCCGCGTTGGTATTGCTGCTTTTATTTATATATTATCCCGTGGTACAAAACCTGCGATACAGCGTGATGGACTGGGATTTATTCTCAGGAGAAAAGGTTTTTGTCGGTCTGAAAAATTATCTGAAATTGTTAAAGAGCGATACCTTTTGGCTGGCATTTAAAAATAATATTCTGTATATTGTGATCTCGCTGATCTTTCAGGTTGGTTTTGCTCTGGTTTTGGCTGCCATTTTGGAAAATATGAAACGGAAAAAGTTATCCGCCATGTACCGGACTGTATTTTTTATTCCTTCTCTGATTTCCATGACGGTTATCGGACTTCTGTTTACTTTTATATATGAGCCGACAGGTATTTTAAATGGATTCTTAAGTTCAATCGGTCTGGACTCGCTGACACATGGATGGCTGGGAGATGAGAAGACGGCGATCTTCTGCGTTATAGCAGTATCCCAGTGGAAGTCGATCGGATATACAACGATGCTGCTGATTGTCGCCATGCAGAGACTCCCGATCGATGTTATCGAGGCAGCCCGTTTGGATGGCGCATCACGGATTCAGAGTTTTTTCCATGTGACTGTGCCAATGATCCGGGATACGATATTGATGGTGATGATTATTACAACCAGCGGCGGCTTCCTTGTCTTTAACGAAGTATATGTTATTACGAATGGAGGACCATATAATTCAAGCGAAGTGCTGAGTACTCTTCTCTATAAAAACGCTTTTGTGCATGGGAAGATCGGATATGCCTCTGCGATTGCCAATGTCATTCTTCTGTTTTCCGTGATTTTTGCTCTGTTTCAGACAGGGGCATTTTCCGGGATAGGAAAGAAAAAGAAAAAGGAGGCTGATTTTGGATGAAGAGAAAGAAGATAACAAAGCCTGCAGTGGGACGATGGCTTGCCGGGATTGTCCCGTTTCTGTTTTTCCTGTTGATCATAATACCTGTTGCATGGATGGTTCTGAGCTCTCTGAAAGAGACAAATGAGATTTTTGCAAATCTGTGGAGGCTTCCGGAAAAATGGCTGTTCAGCAATTATGCAGTTGCGTGGAAGACAGGCATCTCGAAATATTTTATGAACAGTTTGATCGTGACAGTGTTGACTTGCGCGCTGAATGTGGTTGTCTGCTGTTTGCTGGCGTTTGCGCTGGTTGCCTTTGAATTCAGAGGAAAACGGATTTTTCAGATGCTTGCCATTGGCGGATTGATGTTCTCTCCGATTGTCAGCCTGATTCCTTTGTATCAGGAATTGCAGGCATTGAACCTTTACGATACAAGAGTCGGATTGATTCTTGTATATACCGCATACCAGATCCCGCTGTGTTTTATGCTGACATATAATTATTTCAGGGGTATTGATAAAGCATATATTGAAGCAGCGCGTATGGATGGCTGCAACAGCCTGCAGATATTGACAAAAGTATTTATGCCTATGAGCAGACCGATCATCATGACGGATATTGTGCTTACTGCATTCTATGCATGGAATGAGTTTAGCTTCGCGTTGATTTTTATCAACAGCGATTCGAAAAAGACGGATCCGATCGGATTGCTGGCCTTTCAGGGAGAGATGCATGCGGAGTGGTCGGTGTTGCTGGCCGGGCTGACAATCTCTGCGATTCCGATCATTATATTTTTTATCTTTACACAGAAATATTTTATTGCCGGCCTGAGTTCCGGAGGAGTGAAAGGATAGGAGGAGCTTATGTACATTGTATCTACACTGTGGCTGGAAGAAAAATATCGCACGATGCTGGAAAAAGAATGCGGTGTAACGGTAGAGCATGTGGATAAAATTGCGGATCTGTCAGAAGAACAGTTGAAACAGGTAGAGATATTATTGACATATGGATATGATATGCCGGCGGAAGTGGTTCAAAAGATGGAATCATTGCGATGGATTCATAGTGGTCAGGCCGGTATTGATACCATGCCGATGGATGTACTTCAGAAGATGGGTGTCCGTGTAACGAATTCACGCGGAATCAATTCTATTACGATTGCAGAGTATGTGGTGTGTATGCTCTTGAATCTGGAGAGGAATACGTATTCGTTTTATGAGGCGTATAAACAAAAAGAATGGGATATGAATACCCGGCTGGATGAGATGGAGGGTAAGTCGATTACGATTCTTGGCCTGGGAAATGTAGGTCTGCAGATTGCAAAGAGGGTAAAGGCATTTGATTTGAACGTGGTCGGTGTGGATTTAAACCCGGTAAAGTCCGAGTATATTGATTGTCAGTATAGGCCGGAGCAACTTCCTCTGGCAGTAAAAGATTGTGATTATCTTGTGGTCAGCATGCCGCTTACCGCGGAGACGTACCATATGATTGATACCGGTGTCCTGAAAGAGATGAAAGAAACTGCCGTCGTTATGAATGTTGGGAGAGGCCCGATTGTGAATACGGACGATTTAGTGGATGCATTGAAAAACCACCGGATACGGGCAGCTATTCTGGATGTTCTGGAGGAAGAACCTGTGCCTCCGGAATCATCGTTGTGGGATGTGGAAAACCTGATGATCACGCCGCATATAGCAGGAGATCGGCAGAAATCTTATATGCCCAGAATGATGAGAATCCTTTGCGATAATCTGAATCAGTATCCGGATTTTGATAAGATGAAAAATCCGGTTAATCTTACACTGGGGTTTTAATGAGGTAAAAAATGACGCGTGAGTATAAATTTTATGCACCGACACAAATACTTGTCGGAACAGATACCCGAATGCAGATACCGGAAATCCTGAAAAATAAGGGATATGAAAGAATTTGTGTTGTTACCGGAAAGCATGTATCGAAGACGAAACCGTTCCGGGTTTTCATGGAACAAATGCAGCAGGTATATAAAGAATGCGTAATTTTTGATGATACAATGCCGGATCCGACTGTGGATTCTACAAACAGAGCTGCCGGTTTTTTGAAAAAAACAAAGAGCGAGGCGGTCGTAGCGGTAGGCGGAGGAAGCTGTATTGATACAGCAAAGGCGATGTGTATGCTGGCCACGAACGAGGGTAGTATCCGCGATTATCTGTTTGGCGGATCCAAAATGATTGCCGCAGCGCCGCTGCCTTTGATTTGCGTTCCGACAACGGCGGGGAGCGGAAGTGAGGTTACGGCATCCAGTGTGATTACAGATGAAGAAAACCAGATAAAGCTATCTGTTACACATACGCTTTTGCTTCCGCAAATTGCTGTGATTGATCCTGTGATGCACATGGAGATGCCGTCAGGAATTACGGCATCAACAGGTATGGATGCTCTCACCCATGCGATTGAGGCATATACATCGCTGAACGCGAATCCGCTGAGTGATATGTACGCGGAGAATGCAATCCGTATGATTGGACAGTCTATCCGAACGGCAGTCTGGAAGCCATTCGATCTGGAAGCCCGCACTGCCATGGCGCAGGCGGCGCTTCTCGGAGCGACCGCTTTTGTCCAGGCGGGTCTTGGCGCAGTTCACGGGATTGCACAATCTATGGGAGGAATTGCACATACCGCCCATGGCGTGTCGAATGCTGTTTTACTGCCGCATGTGATGGAGGTTAATCTGCCGGGGTGTATTGATAAATATGCACATATCGCTGAACTGCTTAATGCAGCAAAAACCGGTATGACACAGAGGGAAAAAGCGCAACAGGCAATTGAAGAAATCCGTGAGATAAACCGGGATATACGAATTCCGGAAACCATTGGACAGATGGGTGTGAAACGGGAAATGTTCAGCGCAATCACAGAGGGAACGATGGGATACAGGCTTTTGGCCGTAAATCCGGTGAAGATCAGAGAAGAAGATGTTTATTATATTTTAGAGAATGCAATGACAGGAGGAAACACAGATGGTAATGAAATTTGAGGACTACAAACAATATCTGAGTCCGGTGTTTTACAAGCAGACGGATCTGGTTGCGAGGAGTGCCAGAGGATGTTATGTGACAGACGTAAATGGTGAGAAATATCTGGATTTTGTGCAGGGAATCGCGGTTAACGCGTTGGGACATAATGATCCGTCAGTTGTTAAAGCGATTCAGGATCAGGCTGCAAATCTGGTGAATGCCTCCTTTAATCTTGTTAACTATGAGTCTACGTTGACACTTGCAAAGAATTTGTCTGAGATTGCGCCGGGCAATTTGTCTTCCATATTTTTCTCGAACGGCGGAGCAGAGGCGACGGACAGCGCATTAAAGCTGGCGATGTCCTATACAGGACGAAGTGCCGTAATCGCGTTTATGGGCTCTTTTCACGGAAGAACGGTAGGGGCAACATCTATTACCGGGTCAAATGCAAAATACAGGAAACATTATAATCCATTGATGGGAAATGTATATTTTTCACCGTATCCCAGTAAGGATCTTTGCCCGGCAGGAATGGGTGAGGAGGAGCGGGCAGAATATTGCCTGTGGGAGTTGGAACGACTTTTAAAATATATTGTATGGCCTGAGGATGTAGCCTGTATTTATATGGAGCCGATTATGGGTGAAGGCGGGTATGTTGTACCGTCAAAGACATTTGTGCAGGGGGTTTCAAAAATATGTAAGGAACATGGGATTCTTTTAATCTTTGATGAGATTCAGTGCGGGTATGGACGTACCGGAAAGATGTGGGCAAGTCAGCATTTTGATGTGGTTCCGGATATCATGACTGTCGGAAAAGCTATCGCAGGCGGATTGCCGATGAGTGCGGTAATCAGCACACCGGAAATTATGGAGAAATGGCCGATTGGTACTCATGGTACAACATTCGGAGGAAATCCGGTTGCAGCTGCTGCGGGCTGTGCGGTGATGGAAGCTTTTCAGGATGGAACCTTACTTGAAAATGTCAATAAGATGGGCGCATATCTTCGGGGGAAGCTTGAAATTCTTCAGAGTAAGTATGCATGTATAACAGATGTTCGGGGAATCGGATTGATGATTGCAATCGAATTTTCTCATGAAGATGGAAGCCCGGCTCCTGATATCTGGGCAACCGTAAAAGCCAATTGCCTGAAACGGCATATGCTGACATTGAACTGCGGCGTCTATGGAAACGGGATGCGGTTTGCAACGCCTCTCAATGTCACTGAAAAAGAAATTGATGAAGGTTTGGAAATTTTGGAGCAGTCTATTCTGGAAATGTATGCGGAACAGAACAGATAAATGCAAAAAATATTGATGGCCAAACCGAAAATCTGTATTGAAAAGTTGAATATGTATGTAGAAAAGAGTTGTCATATGGGGCAACTCTTTTTATATTATAGGAAATTTGTAGGGAGAGGATAGCAATGGACAGGCGTGTAGCGGAGCCGATTATCAGACATATAAAAGATAGTCGGGACAGTTTGGATTGCGGGAGCGTGGATTGAAACTCGGGGGAAAGAAATAATCTACATGGTGGAATAAAAAGGCGACCCCGAAGGGCCGCCGGTAAACCAAAAGATTAAGCAAGTTTTTCCAGAAGCCCCTCCTGGAGCACCTGAGAGCAGTTGATTCCACGTTGATCAGCGAGATTGGCCATCCATGCCGGAAGGGAAACGTTCTTCCGGACAGCTCTGGTATCGATGGTAGCGCGGTAAGAGATCGTATCGATCTGGATCATTGTAAGAATCGCATTATCCGGATGATCAAGCTTGTTTTGTACAGTAGGTGGATTAATATCTTCCGGATGATCGTCCTCAGCATCAACGAGCCAGATAGAGGCGGCATCGGTGATTTGTTCAACGGCATCAGGAATATCTTTACCAGTGGTAATGCATCCGGGAAGATCGGGGATCCGGGCAAAGAATCCGGAACCATCTTCCTCGGGGATGAGAATAGCAGTGTAAATATATTTCATGGTGTTCTCCTTTCCGGAGAAGGGCGTTTGGTTCCCTTCTCACTTGCCTTGTTTTTGCTTAATTTCCTTTCGGATATATTTTAAGTCGTTTTCATTGAAATCATGCCGTTTCAGAGGGATTGTACTTTTGAACTCGGGGTTAAAGTATATATCATGATTTCCGCCGTGCCTCTTAAAAATATATCCGGAGGATGTGAGGTCTTTCAGTGCTTGGTCTCGTGGTTTCATGTTTATCTCCTTTTTAATTATATTATACACAAAAGTATGTAATGCATCAAGGAAAAATTACACAAAAATACACAAAATTTTAATGGCGGAGGGTAAGAAAAAATTGAGAAATGTTGCGGAACATGCAAATACCACTATCACGAAAGTATAGATGACGGGTATATATGAGTGAAGCGAGTATGACACGAAGTGCAATTTAGGGCAAGCGTTGACTCTGGTAATCACCGCTTTGGAAAAACAGAATCTCTACCTATGTTTGATTGTCGGTGGCTGATGCGCGAAGAGTTGAACAGTATGGCGTGGCTGCCGACAGATTTGGGATTGATTGAGAGGCTGACCTGACGCATGTGAATCTAAGTCTTGGCCTATCAGTTCTTCCCCGGGTATCAGCCGAACTTCAGGCAGCTGGAGGAACAGATAGAGGTGAATCGGATAAAAATAGGTCTTCCCTTTTGAAAGAAAAACGATTATGATGCTTACAGGAGGATTTGATTATGGGAGGCTTTTTTGGCGTTGCATCGCAGGACAATTGCATATTTGATTTATTTTTCGGAACAGATTACCACTCACATCTCAGGACACGGCGTGCCGGGATGGCGGTTTACGGAGAGAAGGGATTTACCAAGTCGATCCACAGCATAGAGGGGTCGCCCTTCCGGACGCGGTTTGAGAAAGAGCTGGGTGAGCTGGAGGGGCATTTCGGCATCGGCTGTATCTCGGATTATGAGGCGCAGCCCATATTGGTGCGGTCGCACCACGGCACGTTCGCCATCACGACGATCAGCAAAATTAACAATGCGGACGTGATAGCGGAAGAGATCCTGAAAGGGCGGACACACTTTTTTGAGATGAGCAACGGGGAGATCAACCCGACCGAGCTGGTTGCGGCGATGATCAACCAGAAGGATAACCTGATCGACGGGATTCGCTATGCGCTGGATACGGTGGAGGGTTCCCTGTCTATGTTGATTCTGACGCCGAAGGGCATTTATGCCGCCAGAGACAAGATGGGGCGGACTCCCGTGGTGCTCGGGAAAAAGGACGGGGCGTATTGTGCCTGCTTTGAGAGCTTTTCTTATCTGAATCTCGGATACGAGGACGTCCGCGAGCTGGGTCCCGGGGAGGTTGTCGTCTTTGACGCAAATCAGGTCAAAACGCTGGTCGCGCCGGGCGACAAGATGAAAATCTGTACATTTTTGTGGGTATATTACGGATATCCGTCCGCGTCCTATGAGGGCGTCAGTGTGGAGAAAATGCGCTACAATTGCGGGACGCTTCTGGCGAGGCGCGATAATGTGGAGGTGGATGTGGTCGCCGGTGTACCCGATTCTGGTACCGCCCACGCCATCGGCTATGCGAATGAGGCAGGCGTGCCGTTTTCGAGACCTTTTATCAAATATACGCCGACATGGCCGCGTTCCTTCATGCCGACGATGCAGAACCAGAGAAATCTGATCGCGCATATGAAGCTGATTCCGGTTCATGATCTGATCCGCGGGCAGCGTCTGCTTCTGATCGACGATTCCATCGTGCGGGGGACGCAGCTTCGGGAGACGACAGAATTCCTATATGAGAGCGGGGCGAAGGAGGTTCATATCCGTCCGGCCTGTCCGCCGCTTCTGTTCGGATGCAAATACCTGAATTTCTCGCGATCAACCTCGGAGCTGGAGCTGATCGGGAGGAAAGTGATTGAGGAGCTGGAGGGCGGCGAGGTAAGCCGTGAAATGCTGGCGGAGTACGCCAATCCGGATTCGGAGAAATATCAGAACATGGTGGATGCCATCTGCAAAAAGCTGAACTTTACATCCCTGCGGTATCATCGTCTGGACGACATGCTGGAGTCGGTCGGGATTGAGAAGGACAAGCTTTGCACCTACTGCTGGGACGGAAAAGAATAGCATCACTTTTGCCGGGAGGAGGTTCCCTATGCCATACATAGAGTTTGATCACATCACAAAGAAATACGAGGTTGGCGAACAGCCGATTCTTGCAGTGGACGATGCCTCTTTTGTCGTGGAAAAGGGAGAGTTTGCCATTATTCTCGGCGCTTCCGGCGCGGGAAAGACGACGGCGTTGAACATTCTCGGCGGCATGGATGTGGCGACATCCGGCAGACTGATTGTGGATGGAAATGACATCACAAAATATGACAAAAATCAATTAACAGGATACCGCCGCACGGATATCGGCTTTGTCTTCCAGTTTTATAATCTGGTGCCGAATCTGACGGCGCTGGAGAATGTGGAGCTGGCGGCACAGATCTGTAAGGATTCGCTGGATGCAGGGGAGACCCTGGATAAGGTCGGACTGTCCGGGCGGAAGGATAATTTCCCTGCGCAGCTCTCCGGCGGCGAGCAGCAGCGTGTGTCCATCGCACGGGCTCTGGCTAAAAATCCCAAGCTTCTGCTCTGCGATGAACCGACCGGCGCGTTGGATTATAATACGGGGCGGCAGATCTTAAAGCTGCTTCAGGATACCTGCAGGAGGGACGGTGTGACGCTCATCCTTATCACGCACAATTCAGCGCTGGCTCCCATGGCGGACCGGCTGATTCGTTTCCGCAGCGGCAAAGTGGTGGAGATGACGGTGAGCACTGACCCGGTTTCCGTGGAAGAAATCGAGTGGTAGCAGTGATGAGACAGAATGCTCTGGGGAAAGATATTTTCCGCACAATCAAAAAAGAGAAAAAGCGGTTTTTCTCCATCATGCTGATCACGGCGCTGGGTGTTGCCATGATGACGGGGCTTACTTCTGCCTGCAATGATCTGCGTTGGTCGGCGGATGCGCTCTATGACGGGCAGAATCTGTTTGACATAGAGGTGTCCTCCACTCTTGGGCTGGACGATGATGATATTGCCGCACTGGAAGGGCTGGATGAAGTCTCCGCCGTGGAGGGGGAATACTCCGCGACGGTGTATGTGGAGGTCAACGGTGTCCATGAGCAGGCGAAGGTTCGCACGCTGGGGGAGACGATCAATGTCCCGACGGTGCTGGAGGGTGCGCTTCCGCAGGCGGCGGATGAGATCGCCGTGACGGAGAGCTATCTCGATGACACCGGGAAACAGGTCGGAGATACGCTGACCTTTACGGAGGCTGACACAGGCGAAGATGAGGACGCGGTTTTTGCCGATGTCGAATATACCATCATCGCTGAGGTTCTTGGTCCTTTTGATGTGAATAACCGGGAGGGGAGCGTGTCGTTCCGTTCGTCCGCTTCCGAAGAATATACTTTTTTTGTCTCGCCCTCTGCGGCGGACACGGATCTTTATACGGCGGTCTACCTGACGGTGGAGGGTGCCGATCTTCTGATGTGCTATACCGATGAGTATGAGCAGCTGATTTCTGATGTAAAGACAAAAATCAACACCACTTTAAAAGAACAACAGCAGCAGAATCGTTACGATACCGTGTACGGCGAGGCGTTGGCGGAGTATAATGACGCTCTGGCGGAAGTCCTCGATGAGCTGGCGGACGCGCAGGCGGAGATCGATGACGGCTGGGCGGAGCTGCAGGACGGTCTGGACGAGTTAAATGACGGGAAGGCGGAGCTCGAGGAGCAGGAAGCGAGTGCCAGCCGTCAGATCGCGGATGGCCTGGCGCAGATTCAGTCCGGATATGAGAGTCTGGCAGCGGCAAAGGAGCAGCTTGACGCTTCCGCGCAGCAGCTGGCGGACGGTGCGGCACAGCTCTCGGAGGGAAAGGACGAGCTGGAGCAGACGAAGGAAGAGACATTGGCGCAGATCGATGCGGGAGTCGCTCAGTACGAAGCGGTGATTGAACAGCTGAAAGCGCAGAAAGAGGCATTGGAAGCGCAGGAGGCGGAGCTCACCGCGCAGAAAGAGGAACTGGAATCTGCACTCGCGGAGGCAGAGGCGGGGCTTGCCGCTCTTCAGGCACAGCGGGAGACGGCAGTTGCTCAGTTCGCAGCGGCAGAGGAGGAGATCGCCGCACAGGAAGCGGCGCTCGCGGAGGGACAGGCGCAGTATGAATCCGGCATGGCACAGTGGCAGGAAAGTCAGGCAACGCTGGATGAGAACAAAGCAGCGCTTGAAGAGCAGGCGGCGGAGGCGGAAGAGCAGTTTGCCGATGCATGGGAGGAGATCGAGGAGAACGAGCAGAAGCTGGCGGATGCCGAGCAGGAGCTCATCGACGGTCAGGCAGAGCTGGATGAGAGTACCGAGGAAGCCATGGCGGAGTTGGAGGAAGCGAAGGAGGAGATCGATGAGATCGAGATGGCAAGGTGGTACATCCAGTCGAGAGATTCCCTGAGCGGATATTCCAACGTGGACAGCGACGCGACAGCCATCGAGGGAATCGCTACCTTTTTGCCGCTGATCTTTTTTATCGTTGCCATTCTGATCAGCCTGACGGCCATCACGCGTATGGTGGAGGAGGATCGGGGGCTGATCGGTACATACAAAGCGCTCGGATTTAAAAACGGAGAGATTCGGAGAAAATACGTGGTTTACGCGGCGGGCGCCAGCTTTGCAGGCGGTCTGGTCGGTGATTTTTGCGGATTTATCGTGCTTCCGAAGATTATCTTTACGTTCTTCCGGGTCATGTACACGATACCGGATTATCTGGTGCGGTTTCAGGCATTTTCCGGGACGATCGGGATCGTGCTGTTTATGGCCGGGATTCTGGCGGCGGTATGTATCGCCGTGCGGACGGAGCTGGTTCAGATGCCGGCGACACTGATGCGTCCGCTGACGCCGAAGAGCGGCACGCGGATTGTGCTGGAACGCATTCATCTGATCTGGGGTCGGCTGTCCTTCCTGAACAAGGTCACGGCGCGAAACCTGTTCCGGTATAAAAAGCGCCTTGTCATGACGGTGGTGGGGATCATGGGCTGTACCGGCCTGCTGGTCTGCGGGTTTGCCATCAAAAATACCGTGACGGATCTGATGTCTCTGCAGTATGAGAATGTCAACCGGTATGATATTCTGGCGGTTGTTCAGGCGGAGGATAATGACAAGCTTTTGTCCTACATGGACGATGAGGACAATATAGACGCGTACCTGAATCTTCAGGTGGAGACGGTGTCCGTACAGAACGAGGACGGGGAATCCGAGTCCATGCAGATTTTTGTCATCCCCGATGGCGCGGCGGTCTCTGATTTTATCAAGGTCGCGGATACGGACGGCAATGAGACGGAATTGTCCTCAGACGGTATTTATGTCACGCACAGCGCAGCGGAGGTTCTGGGGCTGGACACGGGGGATGAGGTGACGCTGCAGGATCTCTCTCTGAATGAGGCGACGGTTGCCGTTGCCATGGTGACGGAGAATTATCTCGGTGATCTGATTTATATCAGCGAGAGCTGTTATGAGACCTGTTTTGAAAAAAGCTATGAGCCGAACGCGGTTCTGGTGAATCTGACCGAAAGCTGCAAATCCGACGATCCGATTGCTTATGCCGATGAGCTGGGGGCAAAGGACGGTCTCCTCTCAACCACCAGCACCGAAAGCCTGAAGGCAGAGTTTTCCAAGGCATTCCAGCTGATCAATCTGGTTGTCTATGTGATCCTTGTGATGTCGGCGGCGCTGGCCTTTGTGGTGCTTTTCACACTGGCCACTACGAATATTTCCGAGCGGGAACGGGAGCTGGCGACCATCAAGGTTCTGGGATTTTTGACCGGGAGGTTCATCTGTATGTGAATAAGGAGACGCTGATTCTCTCATCCATCGGCATTGTGCTCGGACTGCCGGTGGGACGCGCGATCAGCGTATGCATGTGCAGCGTGCTGAAGATTCCGGGGCTGTATTTCGCAGTCAGCATCCATCCGGTGACTTATCTGATCTGTGCGGTGACATCGTTTGTGTTCGCGCTGATCGTCAACCAGATTACGAACCGCATGCTAAACGGAATCGATCCGGTAGAGGCGTTAAAGAGTGTTGAATGATACAATAGTTTGATCGGAGAAGCATTATGGAAAAAAATGAGATAAAAATTGCATTGCACCCCGTACAGACAACGCGTGCCAGCGAGGAAATCTACGGGCAGATCCGCCGTTTGATTCTGGATGGGGAGATCAAGCCCGGTGAGCGGCTGCCTTCCGAGCGAAAGATGATGGAGATGATGCAGAGGAGCCGTCCGACGATACGGGAAGCGATGCGGATGCTTGAACGGGAAGGATATATTAAGACATTTCCGGGAAGCAGCGGCGCGGTAGTGCAGGAGGTCAGTGTAGACACCGCAATCCAGTCTTTGGAGAGCATCATGGAGTTTCAGAAGCTGAACTTGCAGGATATCGTCGAGTTTCGCCAGATGACAGAATGTATGGCTGCTGAGTGTGCTGCCATGCGGCGAAGAGAAGATCACTTGTCAACGATGGCGGATATTTTGGAGAAGGCAGCAGCTTCTGCCGGAAACGCGGAGGCGTTTATTCAGTGCGATCTGGAGTTTCATCTGGCGGTGGCGGAGGCATCGGGCAACGCCATGTTTTCCATCATGCTTCAGGTGTGCCGGGGGATTATCGGGGAGTCGTTGGCGGATTTGCTGAATGACGGGAATCGACAGGAACAGCGGGATCGGTATCGGAGGATTCTGGATTCACACAGGGAAATATATCAGGCCATCGCCGCAAAAGACAGTGCGCACGCGTCTCAGGTCATGAGGGATCATCTGGCGGATGCTTCGGCGGATTTGCTGGATAAAAAATAAGAGTTGTATGTGAGAATGAATCGGCATAGTTGATTGGGAATATCAGCTATGCCGTTTTTAATTTTATTATAAAAATATAATTTCATATTGATTTTTATGTATGACACGACTATAATAACCTATATAACTGGTAAGACCAGACAAGAGGAAGGAGAGGGCGATGAACATCGTAGTCTGTATAAAACAGGTGCCGGGTACCAGTCAGGTGGAAATTGACGAGACGACCGGTGTGTTAAAGAGAGATGGTGCTGCGGCAAAAATTAACCCGTATGATCTGTACGGTCTGGAGGCGGCGCTTCGCCTGCGCGAGACATATGGCGGAACGGTGACAGCCGTCACAATGGGGCCGCCGCAGGCAGAAGTCATGATGAAGGAAGCTTATATGATGGGTGTGGACGATGCTTATGTATTCACGGACCGGGTGTTTGCCGGAGCGGATGTGCTGGCGACATCATACACTCTGGCGCAGGGTATCACCTCCGTCTGCGGTGATTTTGATATTATTGTCTGCGGAAAGCAGACGACGGATGGAGACACTGCGCAGGTCGGACCTGCCATGGCGGAGTATCTGCATATTCCCTGTGCAGCCTGGGTCAGTGAGATTAGTGAGATTCAGGAGGGTGCCATTACGGTAGGACAGGATTTTGTCAACGTGAAGCAGCGGGCGGCTATGAAACTTCCCTGCCTGATTACTGTGGAAAAGGATCTCTATACGCCCAGACTTCCGTCGTATCGATTGAAAGCGGCGAGTAAGGACCGGAGTGTACATATGATCACGTTTGCGGATTTTAAGGATCAGGTAAAAGAACACTATGGACTGAAAGGTTCCGCTACTTCTGTGGAACGGATTTTTCCGCCGGAGACACATGACGGTCAGATATACATGACAGGTACTGTTCCGGAAATGGCGGAAGAGCTGGCGGATTTGTTCATCGCACGGAAGTATATATAGGAGGGAGAGGAAATGGCGGAGTTATTTTTTCATCAGGAAAAGTGTATTTTGTGCGGACAGTGCGTGGAGCAATGTCCTTTTGGCGCTCTTGAGATTAAAAACGAGAAAATAGAGGTAAATGCTTCCTGCAAAATGTGTAAGCTGTGTGTGAAATCATGTTCGGCGGGGGCGATTTCCCTGGTGGAAACTGAGGCGCGACAGACAGTTGACAAGAGTGCATGGAATGGCATCATGGTATTTGTGGAGCAGGAGGAGACCGGTGTCCATCCGGTGGCCTTTGAACTGCTTGGGAAAGCAAAGGAGCTCGCAGGGAAAATCCATCATCCGGTGTATGCCGTGATCATTGGTGATGAGTCCGTTCGGGGGCAGGCACAGGTATTGCTTTCCGGCGGTGCGGACAAGGTTTTTGTCTATGCGCATCCGGAGCTTAAGAATTTCCGCGGGGATGTCTATACAAACGTAATGGAGGATTGCATCAATCGGATTAAGCCTGCGGTGGTGCTGGTAGGTGCCACATCTTTGGGGCGGTCTCTGGCGCCGGCCTGCGCGACCCGTTTCCGCACCGGTCTGACGGCGGATTGCACTATGCTTGACATAAAGGAAAACACCGATCTGGTTCAGATTCGTCCGGCATTTGGCGGAAATATCATGGCACAGATCATCACGGCAAATACGAGGCCGCAGTTTGCCACGGTGCGGTATAAGGTGATGAATGCGGCTGAACGGACAGAGCTCCGCGGGGAGATCGTGGATTGCGAGGTGACAGAGGCTATGCTGCAGTCCGGTATGGAAATCATCAGTACCGAGATCATTGAGCGAACAAAATCTATTGAAGAGGAAGATGTACTTGTGGTTGCCGGCAGGGGCGTGAAAAAGCAGGAAGATCTTGGTATGCTGCGTCAACTGGCAAAGACACTCGGAGGTCAGCTTGCTACTACCCGCCCTCTGGTGGAAAAGGGATGGGGCGATGTGACGACGCAGATCGGCCTTTCCGGAAGAACCGTGAAGCCGAAGCTGATTATCACATGCGGCGTGTCCGGTGCGGTGCAGTTTGCAGCGGGGATGGACGGTTCCGAGTGTATCGTATCCATCAATACGGATGCAGAGGCACCCATTTTTAAGATTGCAAACTACTGCATCACGAAGGATCTGTATGAGGTTGTGCCGGAGCTGATCCGGGCTGTGGAAGGGAAGAATGTCAATTGAAAGGAGGAGGGAATATGGATTATCAGGTAATCACGCCGGAGGGCGTGGAATATTTAAGAAAAATAACCTCGCCGGAGCGCGTTTTTTTTGGGGAGGAGATCGAGTATGACTATCACCACGACGAAATGCCGGATCTGGGGACGCATGCGCCGGATGTGGTGGTGCAGGTGATGTCGACCGAGGAGGTATCTTCCGTCATGAAATATGCCTATGAAAACAGAATTCCGGTGATACCGAGAGGAGCCGGAACGGGACTTTCCGGAGGAGCAGTACCGATATATGGAGGGATTGTTCTGAGCACGGAGAAGATGAACCGGATCCTGGAGTGGGATCTGGATACGATGACAGTGGTGGTGGAGCCGGGCGTTTTAGTGATGGAACTGGCCAATGCTGCTGAGGAGCGGGGGGTCTTTTACCCGCCGGAACCGGGAGAGAAAACGGCATCCATCGGGGGAAATGTGCAGACGAATGCCGGAGGCATGAAGGCGGTCGGATACGGGGTGACGCGCAATTATGTGGTTTCCATGGAGTGTGTATTGCCGAACGGAAAAATTATGCAGTTCGGGAGCAACGTTGCGAAAAATACATCCGGATATGATATCAAGGATCTGATTGTCGGGTCGGAGGGAACGCTATGTATCGCCACAAAGCTGCGGATGCGGGTAATCCATCCGCCGAAGGTCTCCTACACGCTGCTGGTGCCTTATGATTCACTGGAGGACTGTGTGGGAACCGTACCGAAATTTATCAATTCGGATTTGAATCCGACGGCGATTGAGTATATGCCGAAATCGCTGCTGGATGATGCAGCTTATTATCTGAATAAGATTATGCCTCACAAAACAGCGAACTCTTACCTGATTCTCATGTTTGACGGAAGCACTACGGAGGACGTAGAACGGCGGTGCGACCGTGCAGCGGAGATTTGTCTGGAGAATGGGGCGGAGGATGTATTTCTCTGTAATACAGATGAACGAAAGGAGGCCGTGTGGTCGGTACGCGGTGCGGCGCTGGAGGCGCTGAAAGCCTCCACAACCGATATGGACGAGTGTGATATTGTTGTGCCGAGGAACCGGATTGCAGATTTCTCGCGTTTCGCCGACACCAAGATGGATGAGACCGGAATCCGTATCTCCATTCAGGGTCATGCCGGGGACGGAAACATGCACATCCAGCTCATGCGGGATGACATGAATCCGGCTGTGTTTGCGGAGCGGTATCCGAAGCTGATGCGTGAGATGTACGAGAAGGCGAAGGAGATGGGCGGGCAGGTTTCCGGAGAGCACGGGATTGGTCATGCCCGCGTGGAGGCGCTGGAAAACCATATGGGTCCGGATATGATTGATCTCTTTCAGGGAATCAAGGCGGTTTTTGACGACAGACATATCCTGAATCCGGGGAAAGTCGTCCGGTGCACAGCATCTATGTCCGGATCCTGTTGAGAATGCATTTCGGGAAAACGTTCCGAGCCGGATACTGTAGTCTGGACAAATTCAGGAAATATGCTATACTACTACCTGTCAGATTCATGTGTTTTGAACAGTTGAAACAGATGTTGGGAGGCATAAGAAGAAACAGGAGGATTGCAAGATGTATATTACATGTCTGGATATGGAAGGCGTACTGGTACCGGAGATCTGGATCGCGTTTGCCGAGGCCAGCGGCATCCCGGAGTTAAAGAGGACGACGCGGGATGAGCCGGATTATGATAAGCTGATGCAGTATCGGCTGAATATTTTAAAGGAACACGGACTGGGATTAAAGGAGATACAGGATGTCATCGCGACGATCGATCCGATGCCGGGCGCGAAGGAGTTTCTGGATGAGCTGCGGACCTGTTGCCAGGTCGTCATTTTGAGTGATACGTTTGAACAGTTCGCCGCGCCGCTGATGAAGAAGCTCGGCTGGCCGACGATTTTCTGTAATTCGCTGGAGGTTGCCGCGGACGGTTCCATTACCGGTTACAAGATGCGCTGTGAGAAGTCCAAGTATACGACGGTGAAGGCGCTGCAGTCCATCGGATTTGAGACGATCGCAAGCGGCGACAGCTTTAATGATCTGGGCATGATTCAGGCGAGCAAGGCGGGATTCCTGTTTAAGAGTACGGATCAGATCAAGAAGGACTATCCGGAAATCCCGGCGTATGAAGAGTACGATGAGCTTCTGGCGGCGATTAAGGGAGCGATGGACTAAAGCTGTGCGGTCATGTGAAAACGGGCCTTTTAGATGAGATGAAGGTATATATAGTTAGAAGACGGCGGCATTCAGCCGCCGTCTTATTCATTTACGAAAAATCTGTAAACAGATGATACATCATCGGTTTACTACTCATCTGACAACACATAATCTGAGGCATTTTCTCCAGCCATTCTTCCGGAATTTAAGGCAAATCCCATGGTATTACCGGGGAGGAGAAATACATAGCTGTCTCCATAGATGGAACAGGCATCGGTTCCGGCGGCGTAAAGGCCGCAGATTGGAGTATAATCTTTCCGGATTACCTCTGTCCGATGATTAATTTTAATGCCTCCCAGTGTTCCATAGGCAGCCACACAGAAACGCGCACAATAGAATTTTGGCCCGACGAGAGGTTTCATGTAGCGATAATCTTTTCCAAACAGGGTATCTCTTCCGGCACAGTCTGCGTTATACTGTTCGATCGTTTCCGCCAATGTGTTATAGGGAACTTCTATTTGGCTGGCCAGATCTTCAATGCTGTCAGCTACAAAAAAATGTTCATAACCTTCCGAAAGAGCTGCCTGTACATCATCCTCAAACTGTTCCATGATCGAAGTACCATGCACGATCGAGATCAAATCCAGACCATTTCGCCGATAATATTTTTTTATGGAGTCATCCATGATGATGAATGCCTGTTTGTCTTTTTGCATGTCAATGGCATTTGCGGCAAAAGTACCGTTCCCCAGCATACCTTCATTATAAAACCTCTCACCGAGCTTGTTTACCATCAGGTTTGGTTGTCGCATAACAGCATCAATTGCAAAATGTCCCATGTTTTCCGGTATCCGATAATTCAATTCCATGTGCATCTCTGTCGGTGCAGCACCACAGGCCCAGGCCATGCGAATTCCATCGCCGGTAAGATTGGTTCCTTCAAACGAAAAAATATCTTTTCCGTAGGTATAACCGGTATACTTTTTCATCCATTCATGGTTGCTGGCAAAACCACCGGTTGCAATGATTGCTGCTTTACACTCGAATAAAAGATTTTCACCGTCCCGATTGGTTGCATGTACACCGGTCACCCGTCCATCTTCCATCTGGATATCTGTGGCCCAGGTTTCCAGAAGGATCGGAATGTCCATTTCCTGTGCGCGTTCCGTCATTCGCTTCATCATAGTTGCAGCTGCACGTGGGCCGGGTTCTCCGACATCCGGTTTTACATAATGCCAGGTCGGTTCAGAATCATCGTAAAATTTGGATGGTTCCACGAATTCCACACCCATGTCTTCTAACCATTCGATGGTATCGGCTGATTTGTCGATATATTTTTTTACAAGCAGAGCGTCTGACCGCCAGTGAGTATAGTTCATGAACTCATAAAATGCTTTTTCTCTTGTGAGACCACATAGTTTTTCGCGTTGCTGGCGTGTCTCAACCGCCATGGGGCCCATGCCCATGTTTGCTGTTCCGCCGGTAGTGTTTGTCTTTTCCAGAACTACAACGCGGGCTCCCTCTTCTGTGGCGGAGATGGCTGCGGCGAGTCCTGCGGGTCCCGCTGCGATTACAACTATGTCTGTATTGAAAATTTCAGCCATATTTGTCACCTCATTTTATTTTTTTCCGGTTTCACAAGCCACTGATCATAGACATTGTACTCTTTGCGGTTTCCCGGAAGTTCTGCCAGATGGGGCTCCAGTTCCTTTGATACGGACATAACTTCCTTATGGTGGAGCAGTAAGCCTTTGTAATACAGCCTGGAATTTTTCTGCTCTTCTTCCGTGAATGTAACATTCAGTTTCCCATCCTCCATATTGCACTGACCTTCGATCCCACAAACCGCACAATATACTTTCGAATTACCTGGTTCCATCATCATAAGTCCTTGATGGCATACCGGACAGACAGTCTGTTGTTTGCCAAGGAATGGCTTGCGGTCTTCGGGACTGTTAAAACTTCGTACCATATTGCGGCCAAGTTCCCGTGCTCTTTCAAGAAGATCTTCATGGAGCGTTACGGCACCGTCCTCGGCAATTCCGGTGACTTCCATCTGGTCAGCGACATTGTATTGTGCTCACATGAGTCCTGTCTGCATGGTTGCCAGAGT
>JAJPYF010000012.1 GCA_021205085.1 Clostridiales bacterium
TATATTATGCAAAATATTTAATATATTTTTGTGCAAAAAAGTCGTGACTAACTGTTGAAAGTATATTATTATATGAACAGTGACGAACAAAAACGAAATGCTTTTGTGTACATGAGGTAGGATTTATGTTTGACGCATTGAGGTCTCTGATCGGGGATCATGTTAATTTTGTCTTCCTCGGCGAGGCCGGCAGCGGCAAGAGTGAGGTGTCGCTGAACTTTGCGAAGTATCTGGTGGATCTGGGCGACAAGCCGGTTCACTATTTCGACATGGATATGACGAAGCCGCTGTTTCGATCCCGGGATGTGGTCGCGGAGATCGAGGCGCTGGGCGTGATTTTCCATTATGAGGATCAGTTTATGGATGCGCCGGTTCTGGTCGGCGGAGTGAACCGTCTCCTGCGCGATCCGGACTGCTATGTGATTCTGGACATCGGCGGGGATTATATCGGAGCGCGGTCCATCGGCGGATATGCGCCCCAGATTAATAAGGATCTCACGATCGTCTACTATGTGCTGAACGCTTACCGGCCGTGGTCGAACGACATCGACCACATCGATGAGACGCTGGCCAAGATTCTGGGCGTGTCGCACATTCAGCTGGGCAAGCTGCACATGGTAAATAACCCGAACAACGGCCTGACGACCACGGAGCGCGAGTTCGTGGAGGGCAGCCGGAAGATGTCGGAGATGGTAACGCCCTACATCGCGGTGGATTTTGCCTGTGTCCGGGAGGATCTGTATGAAGCGGTGCGTGACCAGTCGGATGTACCGGTGATGCCGGTGCATTTATATCTGACCTACGAGTGGCTTCAGTTTGAGCCGTACAGCCCGGGCGGGCCGCCCCTGCCGGGGAAGAGCTGAGTATTTCGATTGCTGCGGGTTTTTGCAGCGGATTGAGATCATGATGTTGTGCTTAACATCGGTGCGGTGTTTATCGGCCGGTGTTTCGTAAATAAAAACAAGTCTTTATTGAGAGGAGGATTTAACTAAAATGGCAAAAATTGTAGTTAGATCAGAACGCTGTAAGAGTTGTGGTTACTGCGTCAAGTTTTGCCCTAAAGGGGTTTTGGCTATTGGAACCAAGGTCAATGCCAAGGGCTACGAGTATGTGGAACCGGTAAACATGGATGCCTGTATCGCTTGTTGTATGTGCGGACGTATCTGTCCGGACGGTGCGATAGAGATCTACAAATAAGGAGGTTGAAAGATTATGGCAAGAGTATTGATGAAGGGCTGCGAAGCGATCGCGGAAGCAGCAGTAAGAGCCGGCTGTAGATTTTTCGCCGGATATCCTATCACACCGCAGAACGAGATCCCTGAGTATTTCGCGCGTAGACTTCCGGAGGTCGGCGGTTCCTTTGTTCAGGGTGAGTCCGAAGTAGCGTCCGTGAACATGGTTTACGGTGCGGTATCTGCAGGTACCAGGGCGATGACATCCTCATCCAGCCCGGGAATCGCGTTAAAGAGCGAAGGCATTTCCTATTGTGCGGCAGCCCGTATGCCTCTCGTTTATTGCAATGTGGCTCGCGGAGGCCCGGGTGTGGGCGCGATCCAGCCGGCGCAGATGGATTATTTCCAGGCGACCAAGGCTTCCGGAAACGGCGGCTTCCGTATGATCGTTCTGGCTCCGTCCACCGTGCAGGAGGCAGTTGATCTTACATATGCGGCATTTGACTATGCGGACAGAGATATGAACCCGGTTCTGATTCTGGCGGACGGTGTGATCGGCACCATGATGGAGCCGGTAGAGCTTCCGGATATGAAGACGGATGAGGAGATCGCGGCGATCAAGGAGAGCAAGAAGAAATGGGCCTGCATCGGCCACAAGCTTGACTATGCGAACCGCTCCTGGATTCAGCCCGGACAGTGGGATACCGCAAAAATGCAGGCGTGGAACGAGGACGCTGCACGGCTGTATGACAGCTGGGTGAAGGACATTCAGGTGGAAGAGTATCTGGTTCGGGATGCTGAGCTGATCCTGACTGCCTATGGTATCTCCGGACGTATCTGCAAGTCCGTTGTGGATATCCTGCGCGCACAGGGATACAGAGTCGGCCTGATCCGCCCGATCACGGTCAGCCCGTTCCCTTACTCCTCTTTTGACAATATTGACTATAATATCTGCAAGGCTGTCCTCGATGTGGAGATGTCCATCCCGGCGCAGTACTATGAGGATGTGGCGATCGGCGTGAAGAACCGTGCGGTGATTGAGACCTGCCTGTGCTCCGGCGGAAACGTCATGAGCCGTGAGGCCGTGATCAAAGCTTCAAGAAAAATTTTAGACAGATTAGGAGGGTACGTCAGTGGAATTAGTTTACTCTAGAACAAAAACAATTCAGGAAGATAAAGTATCCGGATTTTGCCCGGGCTGTATGCACAGCACCGTTATCAAGCTGCTCGGCGAGGTTCTCGACGAGCTGGACATCGTAGATAAGAGCGTCCTGATTACAGGTATCGGATGCTGTGGTCTGCACATGGACTACATTGCCTACGATACCATTACCGCTCCGCACGGCCGTGCCTGCGCAGTGGCCACCGGTATGAAGAGGAGCAATCCGGACTCCATTTACATCACCTATCAGGGTGACGGCGACTTTGCCTCCATCGGTCTCGCGGAGTCCGTCTCTGCGGCGAACCGCGGTGAAAATATCACGGTTATCTTTATCAACAACGGTATCTACGGTATGACCGGCGGCCAGATGGCTCCCACGACTCTGATCGGCATGAGAGCTTCCACCGCTCCGAAGGGACGTATCGCCGAGGAGCACGGCTATCCGATGCATATGTGTGAGATTTTGAATCAGCTTACCGCTCCGGCTTATCTGGAGAGAACGAGCTGCAACACACCGCAGAACTGTATCAAGACGAAGAAGGCCATCAAGAAAGCCATCCAGAATCAGATCGACGGAAAAGGTTTCTCGCTGGTTGAGATCGTCACGAGCTGCCCGACCAACTGGGGTCTTGATCCGCTGGATGCTCTCGATTTCATCGAGCAGAAGATGCTGCCGGAGTACCCGCTTGGCGTGGTGAGAGATAAATAAGAAGGAGGAAGAATTTTATGGAAACAAATTTGTGTGTTGGCGGATTCGGCGGACAGGGCGTTATGACCCTCGGCAAGTTCCTTGCGACCGCTACCTGTGATTCCACAGATAAAAACGTTACGTTCTTCCCGTCATACGGCGCAGAGCAGCGCGGCGGTACCGCGAACTGCTTCGTCGTTATCTCTGACGAGATGGTAGGCGCGCCGCTGGGCGATGTAATGGACGATCTGATCGTAATGAACGAGCCGTCTCTCGTGAAGTTCCTTCCGGCCTTAAAGCAGGGAGGCAATCTGTTCATCAACAGCTCCATCGTGGATGAGAGCACCATTGACCGCTCCGATGTGGAAATCATCAAGGCGCCGGTCACGGAGATGGCCTATGAGATGGGCAACTCCAAGGTTTTGAATGTTATTATGCTCGGCGTTTATGTCGGTTACACCGAGGTGGTTTCTCCGGAGGTTGTCTGGGGCACCATCGAGCACAAGCTGGCCAGCAAGGCAAAGCTGCTCCCGCTGAACAAGGAAGCGTTTGAGAAGGGCCTGGAGATCGGACGTTCCTATCGATAACAGATATTAAAATTGTATGAAGGTATAATAAATCCCTGCGCCGGTTTTGGTGCAGGGATTTTATTATATGAAAAGATTCAGATGGGGTTTGTATTTTAGGCTTCAGAGAATTCTTCTTTTCCCATGCCACAGATGGGACATACCCAATCCTCCGGCAGATCCTCAAATGCAGTGCCGGGAGCGATACCGTTGTCCGGATCGCCGACGGCCGGATCGTATTCATAGCCGCAGGGGCCGCAAACATATTTTTTCATGTCTAAGTATTTTCCTTTCTATATTTTATACTCCATGTACTCAGCTCAATTACGCTTCGCTCCATTTCGCTGGACGGCTGTCGCCGTATGATAATCCGAAAAAACGCTTTCACAAACAGGTTTTTGACGCGTCTTTATCGGATTATCACATGGCTTGTAGCTTAACCAAAGTATCGATCTAACAACCCTTGGAAGGCGCGTCCGTGTCTCGCCTCATCGCGGGCCATCTCATGGACGGTGTCGTGGATCGCATCGAGATTCGCGGCCTTCGCGCGCTTCGCAAGGTCAAACTTGCCAGCGGTTGCGCCGTTCTCGGCCTCAACTCTCATCTCAAGGTTCTTCTTGGTGCTGTCGGTGACAACCTCGCCGAGGAGCTCCGCAAACTTGGCGGCATGCTCCGCCTCCTCATAAGCAGCCTTCTCCCAGTAGAGACCGATCTCCGGATAGCCCTCTCTGTGAGCGACACGGGCCATCGCCAGATACATACCGACTTCGGAGCACTCACCCTCAAAATTCGCTCTGAGGTCTGCAAGGATATCCTCGCTGACACCCTGCGCAACGCCGACTACATGCTCTGCTGCCCAGGTCATCTCGCCGGACTGCTCCTGGAACTTCTCCGCAGGAGCGTGGCAGATCGGACATTCTGCCGGAGCGCTATCGCCTTCATGAACATAACCACATACTGTACATACAAATTTTTTCATAATCTTTTTCCTTTCTTTTTCTTTTCTGGATTATTTGGTTTTAAAGTAACATTGTATTTTGTTTCAGGCAGCCTGGACAGATGCCGTGAAATAAAATCGTGTGTCCCTGTACGACGCCGGGAAAAGTCTTTCCGGCAATCTGATCTACATAAGATATACTGTCCATCTCAAGATCCATCACGTTACCGCATCGGTCACATAAAAAGTGGTTGTGCGGAGCTGCATTCCCGTCGAAGCGGTCCGGCCCGTTGCCGGTGGAAATCTTCTGTATTTCTCCCATATCGGACAGCAGTGCCAGATTACGGTAAACAGTGGCAAGGCTGATGTGGGGATACTGTTCCCGGATACCCATGTAGACGGTCTCGGCAGTCGGATGGTCGGTCCGCGTGGAGAGAAACATCTGGATACAGTCGCGCTGTTTACTGTGTTTTATCATCCCTTCTCCTTTCTAATAATGATAATAATTATTAATTTTGATATTATTATATCAGCATATTTTGAGATGTCAATATAAATATGAGAAATTTTTAAAAAAATATTCCGCACAGAATAGCATTTTCATAAGCA
>JAJPYF010000088.1 GCA_021205085.1 Clostridiales bacterium
GAGCTGATCGGCGAGGGAATCCATGAGCGTTTTATCATAAACAGCGACAAGTTTATGGCGAAGGCGCAGGCAAAGGCGGCAAAGTGATAAAAACTGATTGACAGAATACCGGATTGTATTTAAAATAATACAATAAATGTATACAGCATACAAATAGTCAGAGGTACCAACATGGATGAGATCAGCTTAAAGGCATTGGCAAAAATAAATCTGGGGCTGGATGTGACCAGCCAGCGGGAGGACGGTTACCATGAGGTTCGTATGATCATGCAGTCGATTCACCTGTATGACCGTGTGGAGATCAAAAAGACCCGCTCTCCCCAGATTCATGTACAGACCAATCTGTTTTACCTGCCTGTGGACGAGAATAATCTGGTGTACAAGGCGGCAAAATTAATGAAGGATGAGTTCAAGATCAAGGAGGGCGTGCGGATTACGCTCCAGAAGTTTATCCCGGTGGCTGCCGGTATGGCGGGCGGGAGCTCGGATGCCGCGGCGGTTCTGGTCGGGATGAACCGGATCTTTAATCTCGGCCTGAAGCAGAGCAGGCTGATGGAGCTGGGTCTCACGCTGGGCGCGGATGTTCCGTTCTGTATTATGCGCGGAACAGCGCTGGCGGAGGGGATCGGCGAGAAGCTGACAGCCCTGCCGCCCATGCCGAAGTGCCCGGTCCTGATTGCAAAACCGGCGTTTTCCGTGTCCACAAAGCATGTGTATGAGCAGCTGAAGCTGACGGACGCGACCCCGCATCCGGATATCGACCGGATCGTGGAGGAAATCAGGAAGAAAAATCTCCGCGGTGTGGCGGAGAACATGGGCAATATTCTGGAGACTGTGACCGTGCGGGAGCAGCCGGTGATTCGGGAGATCAAGAATCTGATGAAGGAAAACGGCGCGCTGGGAACGATGATGAGCGGGAGCGGACCGGCGGTATTCGGCCTGTACCACAATGAGAAAGAGATCCGCGGCGCTTACGATGCGCTGAAGCAGTCCGGGCTGGCGAAAAACGTATACACATCGGAAATCCACAACAACCGCCGGTAGGCAGGACGGATGACGACAGACAAAACCGCTGGTTTTCATATCAATGATACAGCAAATGGGAGGGAGGCAGAAAATGAAGGATAATCTGGAGCTGCAGATGGATGCGTATCTGCCGCTTCGCGACGTTGTGTTTCAGACTTTACGGGCAGCGATTCTGAAGGGCGATTTAAAGCCCGGTGAGCGGCTGATGGAGCTGCAGCTGGCTTCCAAGCTGGGTGTCAGCCGGACGCCGATCCGCGAGGCGATCCGGATGCTGGAGCAGGAGGGGCTGGCCATCACGATTCCCCGCAAGGGCGCGGAAGTTGCGCGAATGACGGAGAAGGATATGGAGGATGTGCTTCAGATCCGCTGTGCGCTGGAGGAGCTTGCTGTCTGCCTGTCCTGTCAGAATATCACAGAGAATGAGATGCAGCAGCTGCGCGTGGCGATGGAGGAGTTTCGGGAGAAGACCAGGACCGGCGATATCCCACAGATTGCCAGTGCGGATGTGAATTTCCACGATGTTCTCTACATGTCGTCGGACAATCCGAAGCTGCTGGCGATGCTGAATAATCTGCGCGAGCAGATGTACCGCTACCGTGTGGAGTATCTGAAGGATTCCTCCGTTTATCCGCAGCTGATCGAGGAACATTATCAGCTCTACGAGGCGGTGCGGAGCGGGGATGCGCAGAAGGCGGCGGCCTATACCCGCCAGCATCTGGAAAATCAGACGGAGGGCGTAAAGAAGATCATCCGCGAGCAGGAATAGCCTGCGTGTATAAAATTACAGAGAGATTCACATACTAGAGGAGCAGACAGCGATGTCAGCTCCTTTTTCTTTTACATAAGCGGATGATATGGAGGCGTATGGACGGGATGGAAAACAGGGATGTCTCAAAAAAACTGGATCAGAATATACAGTGGTGGAAGGAGGCGTTTTCGGACTGCGCGGACATCAAGATGCTGGAGATGAGTCTCGGCGAGGATATGAGCGTCCGCGCGTTTCTCTCCTACATCGAGATCACAGGCGGGGAGAGTATGCTGGAGAAAAGCACCGTCGGAAATCTGTTATCTTCACTGACGCGCCTGCCCGACGACGAGGTGATTCGAAAAGTTCGGGAAAACGGGATGGGTGTTTCTGACGCCGTCCCCTTTGCCACGATGCAGGAGGCAGCAGACGGGCTGCTGACTGGGGAGTGCATTCTCTTTTTTGACGGCTTTGACCGGGCCGTGAAAATTCCGGACAAAGGCTATCCGGCCATGTCTCTTCAGGAGGTGGAGTCGGAGAAGTCGGTCCGGGGAAGCAACGAGCGTTTCTCCAACTCCGTGAAGCAGAATGCCGCTCTGATCCGCAAGCGGATCCGCTCCGCGGATGTCAAGGTCCGGGAGCAGAAGGTCGGTGTGCGGTCGAAGACAAATCTGTATCTCATGTATTATGACGGCCTGATTTATCCGGAGTTTCTGGAGGAGATGGAGCGGCGGCTGGAGGGGTTCTCCATCGACGGCGTGCAGGATATCGGTGTGGTGCAGCAGCTTTCCGAGAAATACTGGTACTCCCCGTTTCCGCAGTTTCAGGTCACGGAGCGCCCGGACCGGGCGGCGATGGCGCTTCTGGAGGGCAGGATGGTGGTCGTCCTCGACAATTCGCCGGAGGCCTTGATTTTCCCGACGGACTACAATTCCTTTATCAAGACCGCGGACGACTATTACAGCCGGTGGGAGATTGCCACGTTCACCCGGATTTTGCGGTATGTCGCCTCCTTTTTTGCCATGGTGCTGCCGGGGCTGTATCTGGCGGCAACCAATTTTCACACGGAAATTCTGCCGACAAAGCTGCTGATTTCCTTTGCGGCGGCCAGGCAGGGCGTTCCGTTTCCGGGCGTCGTCGAGATTTTGCTGATGGAGCTGTCCTTCGAGCTGCTGCGGGAGGCCGGCGTCCGGCTGCCGGGCGCCATGGGGAATACGATCGGCATTGTGGGTGGACTCATCATCGGTCAGGCAGCGGTGGACGCCAATATTGTCAGCCCGATGGTCGTCATTATCGTGGCTTTCACGGCGCTCTGTTCCTTTGCCATCCCCAATGAGGACTTTGCCACGGCCTTCCGCCTGTTAAAATTTGTCTTCATCGGCCTCGGCGCAGCATGGGGATATTACGGTTTCCTGATCGGACTGCTCTTTGTCCTCATTCATCTCGCACAGCTTGAGAGCTTCGGGATGCCCTACTTTACACCGTTTGTGGGGGCGGATCTGAGCAAAAACGAGGACGCGAAGGACACGTTTGTCCGCCCGCCGTCGGAGCTGTTAAAGCGAAGACCGGTCACGGCGAACCGGAAAAACCGTGTGCGGCTCCGGACGGAGAAACAGTCCGGAGGCGGAAAATAACAATGAACCGGAGAGGATGGAGGAAGCGATGAGCAGGGAAAAAGAAACGACAGCTGATGTCTTTGATTCGGCCGACACTATATTCTCGGAAAACCGGAAAATCTCGCCGCGTCAGATTCGCCGTGCGATGACGTTGGAGCTGTTCGGGGCCAGCAGTCTCATTCTTCCGCCTTTTCTGGCAGGGGAGAGCGGAATCCTCGGCCTGCCGGCGATGGCGGTCGGAGCGGCAGGCGCTTATGCGCTGGTCTGTCTCTGGGATCGCCTGTCGGAGAGACACCGGTCTTTCGGATGGTCGAAGACTGATGGCGGAGGAAAGCAGAGTGCGAAGGAGAAACGCGGAGTTAACGGAGATTTTGTGAGAAAGCTGTTTTTTATGTTGGTAGCGATCGGCTTTCTGGAGATCGCGGCCTATGTTCTGTATCTTTTGACCGCGGTGCTGCGGGATCAGCTCTTAAACAGCCGCTATGAGGCAGCGATTTTGATCACGCTGACAGCGGCGGCGGTTTTCGGGCTGTGGAAGGGATTGGAGCCGCGGATCCGGATCTATGAGGTGTTGTTCTGGCTGTTGATGGTGCCGCTGGCAATCGGTTTGATTATCGCTGCTGTCCGGGTGCACCCGGTGTACTGGGTGCACACTGCATTCTCATGGAAGGGCTTCGGGCGCAGCTGCTATGTCAGTTTTATGTTTTTTTCCGTCTCGTCCCTCTTTCTCCTGTTCAGACCCCGGTGCAATCCGCCCGGCCGTGCGAAACAGAGCGTCCGGACGAGCCTGCTTCTGACGCTCGCGCTCGATGCGGCAGTTTATCTGATCCTCCTCGGGATTTTTCAGGACAAGCTGTTGTCCCAGTTGGAATTCCCGGTGATTTTGCTGATGGCGGTTATCAGGCTGCCGGGCGGTTTTTTCGAGCGCCATGACGCGCTGATGGTCGGAATCTGGTTTTTCTGTCTCTTTGCGCTGTTGGATTCTGTCCTGTATTACGCGAGTGGGGCATTGCGTTCTGTATGCGGTCAGCCGGAGACAGAAGAAACGGGAAAAGGGCGGACCATAGCGGTGAGCTGTGCCTGCGGGGCGGCGGTCTTTGCGGCGGCAGCGGTGTTGCTTCGCAGTGAGACGCTCGCACAGGTGTGGGCCGGGATGCTTCTCTTTGTGACCGGCCCGGCGATGCTGGCTGCAGCAGGACTGTCGTTTCTGCCTGCCGGGAAACAGGCGTCCAAAAAGATCAGGAGGCGTGTATGAAAAAAGGGTTCTGTGTATTGGCGGTATTTTTTCTTCTGCTTCTGACGGGATGTCGGGAAAACGAATTGGAAAATGACGCGTTTCCGCTGGCCATAGGGATTGCGGCGGAGGAGACGGGGTATCATTTGTATCTGGCGTATCCGGATTTGGATGACAAGGACGCTTCGGAAAATGCGCTTGCAAAGGATGCGTTTTGGGACGGAACCGCAGCGGCGCTGTCGGAGGGGTTAGAGCAGATGGAGGAGGGCAGCAGCCGGAACGCGGATCTGAATCATGTCAAGGCGGTGATTCTCGATCAGGAGATGCTGGACGGTGCAGAGCGGGCCGGGGAGCTCGTCTCGTTTCTAAAGGAGAACCGGGAAATCTCGTGGAACGCGTATGTCTTCCTGTCCGGAGCCGGGATGGATGAGATTTTCTCAGAGGAGGCGCAGACGGGGGTCTGTCTGGGCATTTATCTGGAAAATCTCGCGGAGGGATGGGATGATCTCCGGTCGGGTTCGCTCGTCACGGTGGGGGATCTGGTGAGCCAGTATTACAACGAGACACAGCAGCTGTTGATTCCGGTTGTTGAGATACAGGAGGACCTGCCGACGGTGGAAAAGTTTGCCTTGACGGAGCGCCTTCTCGTCGGCGGGACTTGCACAAGGGATGCGGTTTTTGCGTCCCGTGACAGTCTGGTTATTTACAAAGGCGGTGAATAAACGCCGGATTCCGGTCGATACTCATAGTAAACGTGAGAAAAGGAGACGGCGATGAAAAAATACATGATGGGAGTGGCGGCGGCCGCATTGGGCTGTGTGCTGCTCCTGACGGGCATTCGCGGACAGCTTTTGCAGCAGGGGATATCCGGGAAAATTCTCCGCTTTCATGTGCTGGCAAACAGTGACAGCAGCGAGGATCAGACGCTGAAGCTGCAGGTGCGGGACGCCGTGGGCGTTTACATGTCCGACCGGTTGGAGACAGCAGATTCTCTGGAGGAAAGCGAGGCTATCGTGGAGGAAAATCTTTCCGGGATCGAAGAGGTGGCGGCGGAAGTGATTCAGGCGGCCGGATATGATTACCCCGTGACGGCTTCGCTGGAAACGACACTTTTTCCGGAAAAAACATACGGAAGCTTTACATTTCCGGCAGGGACTTACGAGGCGCTGCGGATTGTCATCGGGGAGGGGGAGGGACACAACTGGTGGTGTGTCATGTATCCGAACCTCTGCTTTTCCGGGAGTCTGTATGAGGTCGACGAGGAGAGCGGAGAGATGCTTCGGGCCGAGCTGACCGCGGAGGAGTATGCGGCGGTTTTTTCGGAAGGAGACTATGAGGTGGAGTTTAAAATCCTGAAGTTTCTGAATCAGGTTCTTGAATAAACGGCGGGAATATACTATGATACTACGAGAGATCAGATAATTGCGAGGAACAGATCATGAAAGATATCAGATACGCTCCGATCGGTGTTTTTGATTCCGGCGTGGGCGGATTGACCGTAGCGAGAGAGATCATGAGGCAGCTTCCCGATGAGCGGATTGTTTATTTCGGAGACACGGCGCGTGTCCCCTACGGCAGCAAGTCGCAGGACACGATCATCCGTTTTTCCCGTCAGATCGTTCATTTTCTGCGGACAAAGGATGTGAAGGCAGTGGTGGTGGCCTGCAATACCGCCAGCGCGCTTGCGTTGGAGACGCTGCAGCCGGAGATCGATCTCCCGATCATCGGCGTGGTGACGCCGGGCGCAAAGGTTGCGGCGGAGACGACGGCAAACGGAAAGATCGGCGTGATCGCCACGGAGAGTACGATCGAGAGCCGGCTCTACACCCGGGTGATTCACGAGCACAATCCCCGCGCGCAGGTTTTCGGCAAGGCGTGTCCGCTGTTTGTCCCGCTGGTGGAAGAGGGATGGATCAAGGATCCGGTGACGGTGGAGGTGGCAAACCGCTATCTTGAGCCGCTGCTCGCGACGGGGATTGATACGCTGGTGATGGGGTGTACCCACTATCCGCTGCTGCGGTCGGTGCTGCGGCAGATCATGGGGGAGCGGGTGACGCTGGTCAATCCGGCATATGAGACGGCCAGAGAGCTGAAAAGTCTGCTGGAGGCGGAGGGCATTGCGAATGACGGGTGCCGGCGTGATGCCAAAGACACGGCGCAGGTGGGAATGCATCGGTTCTATGTCAGTGATGCCGCAAACCGCTTCCGCCAGTTCGCCAACACGATTTTGCCGTTCGGCGTCGACACGACGCAGCTGATACATATCGAGGATTATTAGAATAGAAAACCGGAGGATCAATCCTCCGGTTTTGCTTTGGCAGTTATTCGTTGTTGTTACGGAAACGATCAAGGAACTTTTTCTTTTTCGGTGGTTTTGCCAGCGGCCCGCGGATGCCGCGCACATCGGTGATGTAGATACCGGCGACGGTCGCCTTGACCTCCTTCTTGACCGGAATGCTGTCGAAGATGTCGTTGTCCGCGATCATGGTCATGATCCTGGGACCGACCTTGACCTTTACGACCGGCACCTTGGCTATGCGTGCAAACCGGGGCGTCTCGTCAATGACAGCCTGCGGCAGGCCGGAGCCTTTCATGCGCATCTTTTTCTTGTCAATGATGAGCATGGTGTAGGTCTGCGCAGCCGCGTCGATCGCCTCCTGCTGCTCATCACGCTTTTTCTGACTTCTCTTTGCGAAGAAATATAATATGATGGTCACTGCCACGCAGGCGGCCAGAACTATGATCAGTACAATCCATTTCGTATCCACAAATTTCCCTCCTTATGCGGCTGAGCCGGGCTCAATACCTTCGCCCATTGTAGCATCCCCCGTATGAAAATACAAGAAAAAAAGTAGAATCCCTTTCTTTTTAAGGAGAAATGTGCTATGTTAAATCTCAGCGATTCTGCAGACAGAAAGGAAAACAAAAATGAAAAAGAAAATAGCAGTACTTTTGATCTGCTCTGTGTCGGCGATGACGCTCCTCGCCGGATGCGGGCAGGAGGATTCCGGAGATTACGGCAGCAGCGACAGTTCCGTATCGGCGGAGACCGAGACGGATGCGACGGTTGCGGCGGATGTTCTCCTGGCGGCCACAGACTATGATGTGACGGAGTATGTGACGCTGATGGACGGCTATATGGAGCTGGCGGTGGAGCTGACATCCGACTATCAGGTGAGCGATGACGCGGTTCAGACCTATGTAGAGACCTATATGCTTCCCTACTATCCGATGACGGTGGAGACGGACAAGACGACGGTGGAAGATGGCGATACGGTCAATATTGATTATGTCGGAACCCTGGACGGGGAAGAGTTTGACGGCGGGTCGGCTTCCGGTTATGACCTGACGATCGGATCGGATACATTTATTGACGGATTTGAGGACGGCCTGATCGGTGCGGAGGTCGGCAGTACCGTCGATCTGGATCTGACATTCCCGGAGGATTATTCTTCGGAGGATCTGGCCGGACAGGCTGTGGTCTTTACGGTGACGGTGAACAGCATCGTGGAGGAGCAGGTTCTCACTTATGATGAGATCACGGATGAGTATGTGACCAGTGTCCTTGGCGACTACTATTCTACCGTAGACGAGATGCTGGAGGATGTGGAGGCATATCTGGAGAGCTCTTATGAGAGCGAGCGGACCTCCGCGATTCAGGAGAGCGTGCTGGAACAGCTGATTGCGGGCTGCACGGTCACATTCCCGGATGGACTGCTGGAGGAGCGGATCAATTCCGTGATCGAGCAGACAGAGGAAGCGGCAGAGTATTACGGCATGGAGTATGAGGACTATATCGCGACCTACTATTCTTCATATGCTACCACGGCGGAGGAGTTTGAGACCTATGTGAGCGAGACGCTGGAGGAGTCGCTGACACAGGAGCTGATTCTGGAGGCGATCGTGGCGGATCAGCAGATCTCGATTTCAACCTCTGATTTTGCGGATTTTGTGTCCTCCTATGTCAGTTATTATGAGTACGACAGCGAGGAGACATTTTACGAGTCCTACGGCGGCGAGGAGTATGTCATGCTGAGCTATGCGGAGAATCAGGCGCTGACCGCGGTGATGGATGCCGCGACGATTACGGTTGTGGAGTCCGCGGATGAGACGGAGGACACGGCGGAGGCAGACAGCGCAGAGGAGACGGATACCGCAGAGGAAGCGACGGAGGATGAGTCGGAGGAGTAGACGCACCGGCTCTGTGAAAGGCAGATGAATATGGTAAATATCAGAGATATATATCGAAACCGGGAGGATTATCTCGACAAGGAAGTCACAATCGGGGGATGGGTGCGCAGCATCCGGAATTCAAAGACCTTCGGTTTTCTGGTTATCAACGACGGTACTTTTTTTGAACCGCTGCAGGTTGTCTTTGGGGATAGCCTGGACAATTATGACGCGGTGGCGAAGCTGAATGTCGGGGCGGCGGTTATTGTGACCGGGCGCCTTGTGCCGACGCCGCAGGCGAAGCAGCCCTTTGAGATTCAGAGTGACGAGGTGATCATCGAGGGCGCCTCCACGCCGGACTATCCTCTGCAGAAAAAACGGCATACGTTTGAGTACCTGCGCAGGGTTTCCCACCTTCGTCCCCGGACCAATACCTTTGAGGCGGTGTTCCGGGTGCGCTCCCTTATCGCCTATGCAATCCACCGGTTCTTCCAGGAGCGGGATTTTGTCTATGTGCACACACCGCTGATCACCGGGAGTGACTGTGAGGGCGCGGGGGAGATGTTTCAGGTGACGACGATGGATCTGGCAAATCTTCCGAGGACCGATTCCGGGGAGATTGATTATACAAAGGATTTCTTCGGGAAGCCGACCAACCTGACCGTCAGCGGACAGCTCAACGGCGAGGCATACGCGCTTGCATTTAAGAATATCTACACCTTCGGACCGACGTTCCGCGCAGAGAATTCCAATACGACGCGGCACGCGGCGGAGTTCTGGATGATTGAGCCGGAGATCGCGTTTGCGGATCTGAAGGATGATATGCTGCTGGCGGAGAGCATGTTAAAATATGTGATCCGCTATGTGCTGGAGCATGCGCCGGAGGAGATGGAGTTTTTCAATAAATTTGTGGATAAGGGTCTGCTGAACCGGCTCCGCCATGTGCTGGATTCCGACTTTGCCCATGTGACCTACACGGAGGCGGTGGACATCCTGATGAAGGAGAACGACCGGTTTGACTACAAGGTTTCGTGGGGCGCGGATCTGCAGACGGAGCATGAGCGGTTCCTGACAGAGGAGGTCTTTCAACGTCCGGTCTTTGTGACGGATTACCCGAAGGAGATCAAGGCGTTTTATATGAAGCTGAATGACGACGGGAAGACGGTGGCGGCCATGGACTGCCTGGTGCCGGGCATCGGGGAGATTATCGGCGGCAGCCAGCGTGAGGATGATTACGACAAGCTTTCCGCGCGGATGCAGGAGCTCGGACTCAATGAGGAGGATTATCGTTTCTACCTCGATCTGAGAAAATATGGCTCCGCCCGCCACGCCGGCTTTGGGCTCGGCTTTGAGCGGTGTGTCATGTACCTGACCGGCATGGCGAACATTCGCGACGTGATTCCTTTCCCGAGGACGGTAAACAACTGCGAGCTTTGATGCGAAGGAGAATCTATGAAAAAAAAGTGGGTAGTCGCAGCCAAACGCGCAGACTTCACCGCGATCGGCGCGCATTTCGGCGTTGATCCGGTGATCGCGCGGATCATGCGCAACCGCGGGATGACGGAGATTTCCGAGATGGAGACCTATCTCTACGGAACGAAGAGCAGTCTGCACGATCCCCATCTGCTAAAGGATGCGGACAAGGCAGCCGCAATTCTGGGCGAGAAGCTCCGGGCGGGGAAGAGAATCCGGATTCTCGGCGACTATGATGCCGATGGCATCCAGTCCTCCTACATCCTGCTGACGGCACTGCGCCGGGTGGAAACAGCAGTTTCCGGCCCACGGCAGTCCCGGGTGGATGCGGTGATTCCGGACCGGGTGCGCGACGGATACGGCCTGAATGAGCATCTGGTGACAAAGGCATGGGAGGATGGAATCGATACGATCCTGACCTGCGACAACGGGATATCCGCTTCCGATCAGATACAAAGGGCAAAGGAACTGGGAATGACTGTGATCGTGACCGATCACCACGAGGTTCCCTTTGAGGAGAAAGAGGGCGTGCGCAGGGAAATTCTTCCCGAGGCGGACGCCATTGTTAACCCCAAACAGGCGGATTGTTCCTATCCGTTTCCGGATCTCTGCGGCGCGGCGGTGGCATGGAAGCTTGTTCAGGTTTTCTATGAGCAGGAGGGGATTCCGGCCGCGGAGGCGGATGGTTTTCTGGAAAACGCCGGATTTGCCACGGTGACGGATGTCATGGATCTGGTGGGAGAGAACCGGATTCTGGTGAAGGAGGGACTGAAGCGTCTTCGCCAAACCCGCAATAAGGGGATGCGCGCACTCATGCTCCAGCGGAATCTGGACGCGGAAACGCTGAAATGCTACCACATTGGATTTGTTCTGGGGCCGTGCCTGAACGCGACGGGGCGTTTGGAGACTGCGCAGCTCTCGCTGGAGCTTCTGATGTGTGAGGATGAAAAGAAAGCGGCGGTACTGGCGAAGGAGGTCATCGAGCTGAATGAGAGCCGGAAACGGATGACCGAGCGCGCAGCGGAGGAGGCAGCGCGGATCATTGACGAAAACGGATACGGCAGCGATAAGGTGATCGTTGTTTTTCTGCCGGACTGCCATGAAAGCCTGGCCGGTATTGTGGCCGGCAGGATCCGGGAGGCGTATGGGCGCCCCGCTTTTGTGGTGACCCGCGGCGAGGACAGCTGTAAAGGGTCAGGCCGGTCGATGGAGGCCTACTCTATGTACGAGGAGATGTGCAAATGCCGCGAACTTTTCCTGAAATTCGGCGGACATCCCATGGCGGCCGGGTTTTCCCTGCCGGAGGAGAATATTGATGTCCTGCGCCGCAGGCTGAATGCAGAGACAACCGTTTCGGAGGATGATCTGCAGCCGAAGGTGACGATCGATGTGCCGATGCCGGTCGATTATCTGAGAGAGGACCTTGTGCGGCAGCTGGAGCTTCTGGAGCCCTTCGGAAAGCGCAATGAAAAACCGGTTTTTGCCGACCATGATCTGGAAATCACCGGTCTGCGCATCTGCGGAAAAGAGAAAAATGTGGTGCAGATGAGGCTGAAAAGCGCGGGCGGCATGGAGCGGGATGCGGTATATTTCGGCGATCCGGAAAATTTGAGGTTATCATTAGAGGAAAAGTATGATATGGTAGTAGCACGGGATACGATAAACGGCAGGTGCGTCCATCACGCGTCGCTGGATTTTATCTACTATCCTGAGATAGACCACTATTATTCAACACCGCGGGTGAAGCTGAGAATCAGCGATTTTCGGTGACAGTTCCGGATGACGGACAGAGACGCTGTGCCTGATCCGGTGTGCGGATGGAAAGGAGATTATAATGAAGCATTATTTTCTGAAAAAATTAACCGCCCTGACGCTGGCGGGAACGATGGTATTCGGTATGGGAATGACCGCCTTTGCGGAGGAGGCCGATACGGCGGCTGAGACAGAGGAGGTCACAGTGGATGAGGGCGATACCCCCTATGTCGCGCTCGGAGCGGATCTGAGTGATGACGAGCGGGCGATCGTACTGTCGCTGCTGGGACTGACCGAGGAGGATCTGGAGACCTACGATGTCGTTACGGTCACCAATGAGCAGGAGCATGAGTACCTTGATTCTTATATCGACTCCTCTACGATCGGATCGCGGGCATTGTCTTCCGTGGTCGTGATGGAGGCGGAGTCGGGAAGCGGCATCACGGTTACGACAAAAAACATCAATTATTGCACGGCCGGTATGTATGAAAACGCGCTGGCGACAGCGGGCGTGGAGGACGCGGAGGTCATCGTGGCCGGCCCGTTCAGTATCTCCGGCACGGCAGCCCTGATCGGGGCGCTGGAGGCGTACTCCGTGATGACCGGAGAAGAGATCCAGACGGACGTGATCGACGGCGCCATTGAGGAGATCGTGGTCACCGGAGCGATTGAGGAATCCACCGGGACGACGGATGAGGTTGAGGGGATGGTCGCCTATCTGAAGGAACAGCTGGCGGACAGCGAGGATATGACCGATGAGGAGCTGCAGGAAGCCATTGAGGACGCGGCGGAGCAGTTTGACGTCACCCTTACGCAGGACGATATCGATCAGCTGATTTCTCTTCTGAAAAAGCTTCAGGGGATGGATCTGGACTGGGATAATATCGCGAAGCAGGCGCAGAGCGTCTATGACAAGCTGAAGGGGATGGGATTCGATCTGAGCTCCATTGATACGGATGAGCTCGCCACACAGGCAAGCGGGTTTTTCGCAAAGCTGATTGAGTTTTTCAAGGGTCTGTTCTCCTGAGGAGTTTTTATTTTCTGACACAGAGGCATAAACTATGAGTATGGATTATATTGTAAGGGCGATAGCGGCGGACAATGCTATCCGCGCGTTTGCCGTTACCTCCCGGGAAATCGCGGAGGAGGCTCGGCGGCGGCACAACACCAGTCCGGTGGTCACGGCGGCACTGGGCAGGCTTCTGAGCGGCGCTGTCATGATGGGTGTGATGATGAAGGGCGAGGAGGATCTGCTCACCCTTCAGGTTCGGGGCGACGGCCCCGTGCGGGGCTTGACGGTGACGGCGGATTCCCACGGACATGTCAAGGGCTATCCGCTGGTTCCGGATGTCATGATTCCTCCCAGAAACGGAAAGCTGGATGTGGGCGGCGCCGTGGGCGCGGGTCAGATGAGCGTCATCCGGGATATGGGGCTGAAGGAGCCCTATGTGGGGCAGATACAGCTGCAGACCGGGGAGATCGCGGATGATCTCACCTACTATTTCGCCACATCGGAGCAGATCCCGTCTTCGGTTGGACTCGGTGTGCTGATGAACCGGGACAATACGGTAAAACAGGCCGGAGGCTTTATCATTCAGCTGATGCCGTTTGCCGATGAGCGGATCATCGATGCGCTGGAGGAGAAGCTTTCCCGAATTTCCTCCGTGACGGAGCTCCTGGAGCAGGGGCATACGCCGGAGACGCTGCTGGAATCCGTTCTGGGGGAGTTTGGTCTGGAGATTTCAGAGAAAATACCGGCTTCCTTTTTCTGCAACTGTTCGAAGGACAAGATTAAAAAGGCGCTGATCAGTCTGGGTAAAGAGGATCTGCGCGAGTTGATCTGCGAGGGCGAGCCGATTGAGGTCCGGTGCGATATGTGCAATTCAGTGTATACCTTTGAGACCGGGGAACTGGAGGAGATTTTGAGACAATGAGAGACGGGTTTATCCGGGTCGCCGCCCTGACCCCGACGGTGAAGGTGGCGGATCCGCAATACAATAAAGAGAGAATCTGTGAGCTGATTGACCAGGCATCCGAAGCCGGGGCGCAGGTGATGGTTTTTCCGGAGCTTTGCATCACCGGATATACCTGCAGCGACCTGTTTTATCAGGATCTGCTGCTGGCCGGGGCGCGGCAGGCGCTGATTGATATCGCAGCTTACTCGGAGAAGACGGACGCCGTGATTCTCGTCGGCCTGCCTCTGGAGTACAATGCGAAGCTCTACAATGTGGCGGCGGTTGTCAGCGGCGGGAGCATTCTGGGACTCGTTCCCAAGACACACATTCCGACCTATAATGAGTTTTATGAGGGACGGCATTTTGCGAGGGGAATGGAGGCGCCGGTTCCGGTTCGTCTGGACGACGATCACATCGTTCCCATGGGAACGCATCTGCTTTTTTCCTGCCGACAGATGCCGGGGCTGACGATCGGAGCGGAGATCTGCGAGGATCTGTGGGCGCCGAATCCGCCGAGCATCGGGCTGGCGATGGCGGGGGCGACGCTGATCGCAAATCTTTCCGCCAGCGACGAAACCACGGGAAAGGATATTTACCGGAGGGATCTGGTGTGCGGCCAGTCCGCCCGCCTGATCTGCGGCTATATCTATGCGAGTGCCGGGGACGGGGAATCCACGCAGGATGTGGTGTACTCCGGACACAATCTGATCGCGGAAAACGGAACGCTTCTGGCTCAGAGCCGCCGGTTTGCCAACGAGAGTATTTATTCAGAGATCGATGTGCGCCGACTGAGGGAGGAACGGCGGCGGATGTCCACCTATGGGATGACGGATGCCGCTTATATTACGGTGGAGTTTAATTTGAGGGAAAAAGTGACGCCGCTGACCCGTTTTGTGGATCCGGCGCCCTTTGTCCCGGGGAAACGGGAAGATCGGGAGAAACGGTGCGAGGAGATTTTTATGATCCAGGCCATGGGTCTGAAAAAACGGCTGGATCACACCGGATGCCGCGCTGCGGTGGTCGGCATTTCCGGGGGATTGGACTCGACGCTGGCGCTGCTGGTCACGGTAAAGGCTTATGATTTGCTGAACAAGGACCGCAGAGGAATCATCGCGGTCACCATGCCGGGGTTCGGGACGACAGACCGCACCTATGACAATGCGGTCAGCCTGATCCGATCGCTGGGCGCGACGTTTCGGGAGGTAAAGATTGCCGATTCGGTGCGCCTCCATTTCCGCGATATCGGGCAGGATGAGACGGTTCACGATGTCACTTATGAGAACGGACAGGCCAGAGAGCGGACGCAGATTCTCATGGACATTGCCAACAAGGAGGGCGGTATGGTCATCGGGACGGGCGACATGTCGGAGCTTGCACTCGGCTGGGCCACCTACAATGGGGACCATATGTCCATGTACGGCGTGAATGCCTCGGTTCCGAAGACGCTGGTGCGCCATCTGGTGCGCTATTATGCGGATACCTGCGGGGATCCGGAGCTTACGAAGGTGCTTCTGGATATTCTGGACACACCGGTGAGTCCGGAGCTTCTGCCGCCGGAGGACGGAAAGATTTCACAGAAGACCGAGGATATCGTCGGACCTTACGAGCTCCACGATTTCTTCCTGTATTATATGCTGCGGTTCGGCTGCAGCCCGAAAAAGATTTTCCGGCTGGCAAAATACGCCTTTGCCGGAACCTATTCGGAGGATACGATTGAAAAGTGGCTTACGACCTTTTATCGGCGGTTCTTCAGCCAGCAGTTCAAGCGCTCCTGCCTGCCGGACGGGCCGAAGGTCGGTACCGTGGCGGTCTCTCCCAGAGGAGATCTGCGGATGCCGTCGGATGCCGGTGTGCGGCTCTGGATGGACGAGCTGGAGCGCTTGCACGAGGAGGATAAGGCGGATGCCGGAGCGGGGGAAGCCGCGGCGCCCGCGGAGGACTTCGACAAAGATTTTGATGCGTTTTTCAGAGATTTTATGAAGTAAGCTTCGCAATTTCTCATACGGAAAGGAAATTATCGTGCGGCTGACGACACTGTGTTATATCGAGCGGGAGGGAGCATACCTGATGCTCCACCGTACAAAAAAGGAAAATGACCAGAGCCATGACAAATGGCTCGGAGTCGGCGGTAAGTTTGAGGATGCCGAGAGCCCGGAGGAGTGCATGCTGCGGGAGGTGCGGGAGGAGACCGGACTGATTCTGAGAGATTATGCGTTTCGCGGGATTGTCACCTTTGTCTCGGATGAGTGGGAGACGGAGTATATGCATTTGTTCACTGCAACGCTCAGGGGAGCGGAGCAGATTTCGGAGAATTCCGGAGAAGCGGAGCCGGTCACTGACGGCAGAGATATACTGCGGGACTGTGACGAGGGCGTTCTGGAGTGGGTGCCGAAGGAAAGGGTCTGCAGCCTGAATCTCTGGGAGGGAGACCGGCTGTTCCTGGAACGGCTGAACGGGAGCCGTGATTTTTTCTCGCTCAAGGTGGAGTATGAGGGAGACCGGCTGATTCGGTGGAGGTTCTTTTAGAATCAGCAGAGACATTAGGAGGATATTTTGGATAAGTATGATACATTGAACGAGCAGCAGCGGGCCGCTGTCTTTCAGACAGAAGGATCGCTGTTGATTCTGGCCGGCGCCGGTTCCGGGAAGACGCGTGTCCTGACGCATCGCGCGGCCTATCTGATTGAGGAGAAAGGAGTCGCCCCCTATCACATCATGGCGATCACCTTCACCAACAAGGCGGCGGGAGAGATGCGGGAGCGGATTGACGATCTGGTGGGCTACGGCTCGGAGAGCATCTGGGTCAGTACCTTCCACTCACTCTGTGTCCGCATTCTTCGTCGGCACATTGATCTGCTCGGATATGATAACAATTTTACCATCTACGATGCCGACGATCAGAAGACGGTGATGAAGGAGATCTGTAAGAGGCTGCAGATCGACACGAAGCTGTACAAGGAAAAATCATTCCTGAGTGCGATTTCCTCCGCTAAGGATGAGCTGATCTCCCCGGAGGAGATGGCCCTGCAGGCGGCGTCCGACCTGAAGCTGAAACGGCGGGCGCAGGTGTATCAGGAATACCAGCGGACACTGAAAAGCAACAATGCACTGGATTTTGACGATCTGATCGTGAAGTGTGTGGAGCTTCTGAAAAACAATGCGGAGGTGCTGGAGTATTATCAGGAGCGATTCCGCTATATCATGGTGGATGAGTATCAGGATACGAACACGGCGCAGTTTCATCTGGTCCGTCTGCTGGCGGGGAAATATCACAACCTCTGTGTGGTGGGCGATGATGACCAGTCCATCTACAAATTCCGCGGGGCGAATATCAGAAATATCCTGCACTTCGAAGAATATTATCCGGATGCCGGGGTAATCCGTCTGGAGGAAAATTACCGCTCGACGCAAAACATTCTCGATGCGGCAAACGCGGTGATCAAAAACAACCGCGGCCGGAAGGAGAAAGCGCTGTGGACCCGGCAGGATGCCGGAGAGCGGATTGTTTTCCGGGAGCTGGAGAACGCATACGAGGAGGCACAGACGATTGCCAACAGCATCCGCTCCTGTGTGCGGCAGGGATCTTTCCGCTACGGAGACTGTGCGATCCTGTACCGGACCAATGCCCAGTCCCGCATGCTGGAGGAGCGTCTGGTCAGCGAAAATATTCCGTACCGGATTTTCGGCGGGGTGAATTTTTACGCCCGCAGGGAGATCAAGGATATGCTGGCCTATTTAAAGACCATTGACAACGCGAGGGACGATCTGGCGGTGAGGCGGATCATCAATGTCCCGAAGCGGGGCATCGGCGCCACCACGATCAGCCGTGTCCAGGAGTATGCCGATGCGGAGGGCCTCAGCTTCTATGAGGCACTGAAGCGGGCGGATGAGATTCCGACGATCAAAAGTGCGGCCGCGTCGAAGGTGCGCCCCTTTGTCACATTTATCCAGACGATGCGCAGCAAGCTTCCCTACGTGAGTCTGGAAACCCTCATGGATGAGATTATCGAGGGCACCGGATACGAGGAAGAGCTGAAGGCGGAGGATACGGAGGAGGCGGCTGCCCGCATTGAAAACATTGACGAGCTGGTCAGTAAGATTGTCACTTACGAAGAGTCTGTGGAAATGCCGACGCTGTCCGGATTTCTGGAGGAGGTAGCGCTGGTTGCGGACATTGATAATCTGGAGGAGGGAAGTGACTATGTGGCGCTCATGACGCTGCATAGCGCCAAAGGGCTGGAGTTTTCCAATGTCTACCTCTCCGGCATGGAGGACGGGCTTTTTCCCAGCTACATGTCGATCACATCCGATGACCCGATGGATATCGAGGAGGAGCGGCGGCTCTGTTATGTGGGAATCACCCGCGCAAAGCAGCAGCTGACCCTGACCTGTGCAAGGGCGCGCATGATCCGCGGCGAGACGCAGATCAACAAGGTGTCGCGGTTCGTGAAGGAAATACCGGCGGAGCTGTTGGACGGCGAGGTGCGCAAGGAGCGGAGGAGCCGGGATGATGAGTGGAGCGATGGAGCGAAAACGCCGTGGAATGCCTACGGCAGCATTCGCGGCGGCCGTGACCGTGGTTCATACGCGTCCGGAACCCTGTCGGGAGCGGCGGTAAACGGAAACACCGCGTCATCCTCCTACGGGAAGCGGAATCCGTACCGCGATTCTGTCTCCCGCCAGTTCGGAAGCGCAGGAAAACTTTCTTCGCTGGATTACAATGAAGGGGATCGTGTCAAACACGCGAAATTCGGCGAGGGCACCGTGACGAAAATCATGTCCGGCGGACGGGATTTCGAGGTATCGGTCGATTTTGACAAATATGGTGCAAAAAAAATGTTCGCTTCGTTTGCAAAACTGCAGAAACTATGATAGAATGTGCAAAAGCGTGCCGGTCAGGCAGAAAATGTGCGTTAAAGATCTTTGGACGATTGAAAGGAGAGCGCTATGAGTAAGGTAGAAGATTTAATCAGTGCCGTAAAGATTTCTGATTTAATGGAGAAGAAAGATAAGAGAAACAAGGTTATCTGGATTCTTGCCATCATCGGTGTGATCGCGGCGGTTGTGATTGCCGTGCATCTGATTTACAATTTCTTTGCTCCGGATTATATGGATGATTTTGAGGATGACTTTGACGATGAGTTCGAGGATGATTTCTTTGATGACGACGAGGATGAGTACGACGAGTAGACTTTAAGCCGTGACGGAGAGATCCGGGACGATGTATGACGGAAAAGCAGCCCTTGCATTGCGGAATGCGGAGGGCTGTTTCCATTTTGGTGAGGAAAAGGAAATGAAAAAAGGCCAGACATATGAAGGAAGGGTAGAGCGGTTAAAGTTCCCCAATAAGGGACTGATCTCCATGGCGTATCCTGTCACGGAGGAGGAAGACGGGGGTTGGCTCTGCCGGGAGGATGAGGCGGGAGAGCCGTGCGACGTGACGGTCAAAAATACGCTTCCCGGCCAGAGAGTCCGTTTTGCCGTCCGCAAAAAACGAAAAGGGAAAGCGGAAGGTCGGCTTCTGGAGGTGGCGGAGCGCTCGCCGCTTGAGATGGAGGAACCCGCCTGCCCGCATTTCGGCCTCTGCGGCGGCTGCAATTATCAGACCCTGCCCTATGCGGAACAGATGCGCTTAAAGTCCGACCAGGTGCTGGACCTGATGTGCGGGGTCGTCCCGGATGCCGACGCCGTGTTTGAGGGGATCAAGGGAAGCCCGCGGCAGTTCGGATACCGCAATAAGATGGAGTTTACCTTCGGCGACGCGTACAAGGATGGCCCTCTGTCGCTGGGAATGCACAAGCGCGGCGGGTTTTATGATATTGTGACGGTGGATCACTGTCAGATCGTGGATGAGGATTACCGGAAAATACTCTCCGCCACGGCGGAGTATTTTCGGGAGAGGCGGACGCCGTTCTATCACCGGATGCGCCATGAGGGGTATCTGCGCCATCTACTGGTGCGGAAGGCGGTTCACACGGAGGAGATTCTGGTGGATCTGGTCACGACGACGCAGGTTTCGTATGCGGGGGAAATGGATGAAGCAGATGAAATGGCGCGGGGAGTAAATGCAACGGCAGCGGATGCGGCGGCAAAGGCCACGGAGGCGGATCTGCTGGAGGGCTGGAAGCAGGCGCTGCTGTCTCTGCGTCTGGAGGGCTCTGTTGCGGGGATTCTCCACACGAAAAACGATAGTCCGGCGGATGCGGTAAAAAATGAGGGCACGGAAGTGCTGTACGGACAGGATTATTTCTATGAGGAGCTTCTCGGGTTGAAATTCCGCATTACCCCGTTTTCCTTTTTCCAGACAAACTCTCTGGGGGCGGAGGTTCTCTATGAGACGGCGCGGGATTTCATCCGCGAGTCTCTGGATGCGGACGGCCGAAGCCTTGCGGGGAAGACGGTCTTTGATCTCTACAGCGGCACCGGAACCATCGCGCAGATACTTTCTCCCGTTGCGGGGAAAGTCGTCGGCGTGGAGATTGTGGAGGAAGCCGTGGAGGCTGCGCGGCAAAATGCTGCAGAGAACGGGATTTCCAACTGCGAATTCATCGCGGGGGATGTCCTGAAGGTTTTGGATGAGATCGGGGAGAAGCCGGATTTCATCGTGCTGGATCCGCCGCGTGACGGCGTGCATCCGAAGGCACTGGAAAAGATCATCGGGTACGGCGTGGAGAAGATGATTTACATCTCCTGCAAGCCGACCAGCCTGCAGCGGGATCTTGCGGTGCTACAGGAGCATGGGTACCGGGTGGAGCGGATGTGCTGCATTGACTTATTCCCCGGCACCTGTCATTGTGAAACCGCCGCTTTGCTTTCAAGATGATTAGCGCATACTTTCCAGGTAAAAAAGGTATGCAGATTTAAACTCTGTATATTTCCGCCGGGTCAGATAAGCTGTAAATTGATCGCCGCAGAGATGGATCAGGGAATGATCGAAATTGGATACATGGGCGAAATTTACAATAAAACTCCGGTGTGGCTGGAAAAAAGAATTTGGCGGGAGAATCTGCATCCATTTTGACACGGACTGGATGGATTCATAATCTGTTTTCATGGTACGGACAAAGACCTTCTTCTGCACCGCTTATCCTGCTTGTATTGCCGGCTCTTTTGGAATTGCTGGGCATAAATGCCGAGAATTATTTTTCGCTGATGCCATTGTTAAACGCGAACCGGATTTTGAATGGATTTCTGAATACAGACAATATCTTATATGGTGCTGCCTATGGAATCGTCGCAGTGATACTGATTGCGGGATGCAGACAGTATCTCAGGAAGAGGCATAGAGAAGGTGACTTTGGATGAGAAGCCTGTCAGGCTGCCCCGTTTGGGATGGTTGGCAGGTTTATTTTTTTAAGATTTTTCAA
>JAJPYF010000034.1 GCA_021205085.1 Clostridiales bacterium
GAATGAAACGTTCTCATTTATGCCTTACAGGAATATATACAGTTGAAAAATCCGCCGTCAGCGCGTATAATTTCTACTATAATAATGATTGGAGGAATCGGAATGGATTTTTCACTGGCGCCTGTCACCATCCAACAGATCATCGTATTCCTTCGCGTCACGGAATGCGGCGGCTTCGCGAAGGCCAGCGGCTATCTGAACATGACACAGTCTGCGGTCAGCAAGAGCGTCGCCCGACTGGAACGCGACCTCGGAATCACACTTTTTATACGGACGACCCGCGAAATCCACCTGACAAAGGCCGGCCGGCTTCTCTACGACGAGTGGAACGACGAGATCAAAGCTCTGCATAACAGCTACATCAAGGCAGCCTCCATCCAGAATCAGGAGGACAAAAAGCTGCACATCGGCATCATGAATACCGCACGCCCGGAGCTGTACCTCTGGGAGATCAAGGAGGAGTTTGCAAAATCTCACCCCGAAATCAAGCTGAGTTTTGCCAGCGCCTACATGACCGATCTGGAGGAGGATCTGCTCGAGGGCAGGTATGACCTCATCATGGTTCCCGACTTTGAGCACTATGTACTGGAGGATCTGGGTCTGTGCTGGAAATGGGCCGCCTGCTCCCACGCGAATGTCATGATGACCCGCACGCATCCTCTGGCAAAACATACCACCCTGAAAATGGCGGACATTCTGTACGAGAACTTTGCCGCGCTGGAACAGAAGCAGCGGCAGACCCACCGGGAGGATCTGGAAGAGCGGATGGCTCCCTATCATGTGAAGCCCGCCATCGTCCCCGGTTACCGGAACGCCTACGAAATCAAATATCTCTTCCGGAAGCAGGAAAACGCTCTTCTCTTCATCGACGAATATTTTGACTGTCCCGACAACCCGGATCTGGTCAAGATTCCCGTCGTCGACCAGATGAACGGCGTCATCTGCGCGTGGAATCCCAACAACCTGAAACCCCAGATTCAGAAATTTATCGATGAGCTGCGGCCAACGCGAAGCCGGGAATAAACGGCATATCGTTCATTCCGCAGCGGAATAAGTACGAAAAAACCTTTCCCTCTGCATATTATTGCCGGATTTTCCCGCTTTCTGTATAATATAGGTAAGTATTCGGCACACCGTTTCCGTGTCCGATTTTTAAACCATCATTTTAATAAAATAACAGGAGGAGAAGTATTATGGCAAAAAAAGTGCCCGCGTCCTTAAAGGACCGTGAAAAAAGCTACTACAAATATTACGCGCAGGATCTTGCCGCTGCACCGCAGGAAAAATACGACATGATCACCCCGGAGCCGCTGGACAATTCTCTGGCTCTGCGCATCCAGAACCGCAACGACCTCTTCCTTCCCGGCGACCTTCCGGGCGAGTTCGGCTGGTGGCAGCTGGAGGACGGCACCGCGCTCATCGCCAATAAGACATTTTTCCCCGACGTGACCGGCGAAATGATGGACTGGTGGTTCGCATGGCATCCCATCGACCGTCTCCGCTATGCCTGCTGGGACAATGAAGATCACTATGATGTCTATCTGGATGATCCGGCAAGGGCTCTGGACATGAGCCTCTCCATGCGCGAGCGCCATTGGGGCAGCGTCCACAACATCTGGGAGGACATCGGGCTCGGCCAGACCGACCTGCTGCGCATCGCCTTCGAGCAGCCCTCCAAAATGGGTTATGACGAGAGCAAGGTAGATACCGAGGCATGCAACGCACTGGTCTGTGCAAATGTACAGATCATCGGCAATGATGAGACACCGGATGTCCCCGTTGTGATGACCCATTTCCTCCGTCCTGCCAAGGGCGGCTCCATCCTTCGCTCCAGATTCTGGTTCGGATGGCAGATCATCGACGGCAAAGCAGTGAAATGTATTCCGGACGACGTAAAGATTCCGGCCGCCGGCCCGCTCTGCCTCCTGCACCACAATGTAAAAGAGTTCGCCAATCTGGCTGCGATCCTTCCCTCCATCTATGAGGAGGAGAAAGACAACTGGGCGTAAAACAAACGTGTTTTCAGCACCGGCATAGATTTTAAATCTGTAATCAGAAATCCCCGGAATGCACCTGCTGCATTCCGGGGATTTTTGTGTGTTTCATTATGCGACATGCCTCATATGGCATTTTATTCTGCTGCCGCAGCTGTAATCATGCCCAGTTATCCTTCTCCTCCGCGTAGACCGACGGCAGGATCGTAGACAGATTCGTATACTCCAGGAAATTGTGCGCCAGAAGCGCTTTCAGCATCGGCTCCGGGAACTCGATTCCGTCCGGCAGCAGCTTTTTGGGCTCACCGTCAATGATGTGATATCCCATCCAGAAGCGGCTGCGCAGCTCGCATCCATCCTCCGTATCTCTGGCCATGTGCATCATCACCACCGGAACCATACTCCCGTCCGGCGCTTCCAAGCCGGTATTGGCGCAGACGATAAAGGAGCAGTTCTCCGTGAAAATCTTGGAAGTATCAAAGCCCATCTCTCCCGGATCTCTGAAGTCAATCTCAATGTGATCCGGCTTTTCGCCCGGCACAAGCGACTCATAAACCGTGTGGTGAATACCGGCGCACTTCTGTGCGGGTGTCAGATTCGGGTCGATCATCTTTGCCCGATCCTCATCGCTGACCTCCAGCCCATGGTGGTCATGCGGGTCCCAGATCGCGTAGCGGGTCGGCTCCACACCGTGCCATGCGAACCACCACTGAAGCATCTCACCCTTCGAGCCCGGGAAATCTGTCTTGTTCGCCACCACTGCGGTGCCGTTCTCCAACAGATAATAACCGGCCTCTCCCGCCAGATAGCCCGGCTCAAAGATCCGGTTGCGGTCCTCAATGCGAAGCGCATCTGCCGGATCACCCTTCGGGTTCTCCAGAATCTTCTGCTTCTCCGCCGGGACTTCCGCAATGTCCTTCAGATAATACTTGTAATAGCTGCGCTTTTTCCCTTCCTCGGAAACTTTTACTTTCGGTGCATCCATATGTCTTCCTCCTCCATAAAATGATAGTGAAATGAATCGGTTCTTTTACATTATTATATCTTCACTGCAGAGTCATGTACAGCGAACAGATTTTTTTATTCACGCCTGATTGGAATAATTCGCAGGCGGAAAATACAATTTAAAAAAGAATTGACGCCTCCATAAAATCCGATTATAATATTGAGCCATGGAGACGTATCGAAGCGGTCATAACGGGCCTGACTCGAAATCAGGTAGTCCTTTTTGGGCTCGTGGGTTCGAATCCCACCGTCTCCGCTGAAACGCCTGCTGTGATACGAAACAGCAGGCGTTTTTTATTGACGGCGCACGCGCACGCACTTATAATAATCTCATACTATTTTATGGGGGTACACTATGTCAGACGCTGTCACATATACACCGAACGCCGGTCAGACCTATCAGCCTGTCCGGGACAATATTCACATCGACCTGCTCCCCTTCGAGCCTCCGGCAAAGCCGGATCCGCTCCTTCCCGCCCTGCGGCTGACGCCGGAAGCGATCGAAAAAGGGTACGAGCTCCCCTCCCAGAAGCAGCATTTTCTTTCGGGCGTCACCGCCGAAATGCTGGACTGGTTCTGGGCAAACATGGACAAGGGCTATTATCTCTGGGCGCCGGGCTCGCACAAAAAGTTCACATGGATCAAATCTCCGGCGGAGGTCGGCTTTGAGAAATCCGTTCACATGATTGCGGAAACAGTCGGACGGGGAATTCCGGTCTTCGGCGGCGAGGGTGTGCAGATCCACCGCATGGCTCTGGATGACTTTTTCCCGTTTACGACCTGTTTAAAGCATGTCCTTTGCGAGGGCGTTTTCAATGACATCGGGGAATTCGTGGATTCAACCGTACATATGTGGGAAGACTGCGAGGGCGGCCTCCTCCACATCACGGCGACAGTGGCAAACTCCGGATGCTCCATGCCGCCCGGCTTTGTTCTGGATATGCTGAAAGAAAACCCGGATTACCGGCCGACGCCCAACTGGGCGACAGACCATGAGGACTATGAGGCCAGCCAGTGGCCCGTCTTCCTCCCGAAGCTGTATGAACTCTGGAAAAATCATCCGGATCCGTCTCAGAATGTTCCCTGCAATCTGGAAGTGTATCAGGGAGAGGACGGCAGATATCACTATATCGCCCAAAACGGGCCGATCGAAATTCAACCTTAATAATAACCCGGTTCCGAAAGGAGTGCAGATGTCTGACATCTGTATCGGCGGTGTCTAAGCTCAACTACAGATTATTCTTAGGAACACTCGCCGGCCGGGTTATTTTTATTCTCTTTTTCCCGCCGGTTCCGCTCCCGCAGTTCAACGAAAAACCTCTGCAGCAGATCAGCGCATTCCTCCCTGCAAACACCGCGCTCAATCTCCACCTGATGGTTAAACTCTGCCATCTGGAGCAGATTTAAAACGGAGCCCGCGCAGCCCGCTTTCGGGTTCATCGTCCCGATCACCACCCTGTCAATACGGGATTGCACCAACGCGCCGGCGCACATCTGACAGGGCTCTAAGGTGACATACATCGTACACCCCTCCAGCCGCCAGTCTCCCATCTTTTTGCTTGCCCTCCGGATTGCCGTGATCTCCGCGTGGGACAGCGTATTTTTGTCCGTATTTCTCCGGTTGTACCCGCGCGCGATAATCCGGTCCTCATACACGATCACGCAGCCAATGGGGACCTCCCCCAGCGCGTAGGCTTTTTTGGCCTGCCGGATCGCTTCCTTCATATATTTATCCTGTTGCATCATAATTCTCCGCCTGTTTCCATCTCGTGTTTTCAGATGGATTCATGATATACGAAATATCATAATTTATCAAGATACCGGTACCAGAATCCGAATTCTCCGGTCTTCTGCTTCGTCACATGTTTCGTGCGAAAATCGGGGAATCCGAAGATTCCGGCTAGCATCTGTTCCTGATTCTGAAACACCCCCGGAACGGCCACAAACCATTTTTTCTTTTCACCGTTCACACAGCCGAAGAGAATGTACTTATAATTAAAATATCCGTGGAGGAGAAAGCTGTTGTTTGCCAGCTGCCAGTATTGCTTCGGCAGGCTTCGCAGATCACGCAGGTCCGCCTTCACCGCATAGAC
>JAJPYF010000060.1 GCA_021205085.1 Clostridiales bacterium
AAACCAACACTTAAAATGTTTCAATTATGTAAATATTTTTTGAATTGTTTGTAAATTTTTTATGGGTTGCTGGACATTCTCAAAGATTATGCTAAAATGAAATCAGTTGCAGAAACCGGAGGAGAGCACATGCGTTTTGACATGCACTGCCACACAAAAGAGGGCTCACTGGATGGGAAAATCCTGCTGCGGGACTATGTTCTCCGCTTAAAGGAGCTCGGCTACGATGGGATGATGATCACCGATCACAACTCCTATAAGGCATGGCGTCATTATACCAGAAACCGGAAGGATCCCGCTTTTGCGGATTTCACCATCTTAAAGGGTATTGAATACGACACCTGCGATGCCGGCCACATTCTGGTCGTGATGCCGGAGAATGTCCGCCTGCCGATCCTTGAGATGCGCGGACTGCCTGTCAGGCTCCTCATCGAGATTGTCCATGTATTTCACGGCATCCTCGGTCCTGCCCACCCGGCAGGGGAAAAGTACCTGAGCATCTGCAACTCCAAAATCTATCACAAGCATCCGGATATCCTGAAGGAATTTGATTTTATGGAGACATACAATTCCTGCATCTCTCCGGAAGCAAACCGGCGTGCGGCGGCTCTGGCAGAGCAATACGGGCTTCCCGGCACCGGCGGCAGCGATGCGCACCGGCTCGACTGCATCGGTCTGGCTTTCACGGACTTTGCGGAGCCGGTCTGTTCCGAGTCTGATCTGATCCGGTGTCTCCGGTCCCGTCTCGTCACGGAATGCGGCGGCAGCCACTATCCGGAAACAACACGGGATCATCTGGGAGCCATGTATGACCTCCTTTTGCGGCTCTACTATTTATACAGTAAGATCGGCAACTCTTTCAGGCGCACACGCCGCGAGGGGGAGGTCATCTATCTGCTCTCTGTCTCCGACGCGCTGATCCGCCGGATCCAGAGCATCGACTATCTAAGCTTTATTCCGGAAAAAATCCGGAACAGCCGCCGTTGGAAGAATATCGAAAAGCAGGCCCGGTCGCAAAAGTCAAACCCCCTCTCCGACAGATAATCCGATCAGGTAAAATACACCAGCTCCTCCTCAGGGGCTGTTGTTTTTTCGACTTTTTTTGCATAGAGAACCGGACCCTTCCCCCGATACTCCTTCGCAAACTCCGTGTGAATCTCCGCGGTCAGGTAAATCCATGATTTGTGCGGAATATCCGGCGCCTCGTCATACTTGCACTTCAGACCGATAAACTGGATATCCTCCACACAGCAGGTCATGGCAAAGCGCCCCGGTATCATCATCGGCTTTTTGCCGAACTTCTCCGGCCGGTAGACCAACGCAAGGAAACGGATCGTCTTTCCCTCATATTTTTTCGGAGTCTCCTGTATATCCAGATAAAAAATGCCGTAGTCGGCGTCCGTAATCTCGATCACATCCTGATTCAGATCATAGGGCAGCTCCTCCATGTCGTTCTGATCGATCGTGCCGTCCTCACGCTCATAGACAATCTGTGCCTTGCGGTTGTATGCCTTGACGGTTCTCCGGAACTTCCCTTTCGGCGTCTCATCCGTGCAGCGATTGAAAATCACAACATCCGAAGCAAACACCTGCTCCATCATCATCGGGCGCATATTCTGCAGATACAACTCGTAGGTCGACGCGTCCACCGTGGTCAGCACCTGAACGATCTGCCATCCCTTCGGCAGCGGCATCTCCATGATCTTGGCCGCCTCCCATGTGCCATTGTACTCGATAAAAACCTGATCCGGCTTCATGGCCGCATCACAGTCCCGCAAAAACGCCGCGTTGAAATCCTCCTCGGAGTCCACGCCGATGACGGTAGCCCGCTTCGCGGCAAGCTTCTCCTCGTCATACTCCTCGTCACCGTCCTCGCAGGCGATGATCAGCGTGCGGGCGCCGACACCGAAGTCATTCTCCAGAAGCGTCTGCGTGACCAGGGAGGTTTTGCCGCTGTCCATGAATCCCGTAAATAAATATACCGGTATGTCCATTATATCTCCTTTTTATAACCCGAATAAAGTCTCGAGTTTTGCATCGTCCAGATCCGTGCCGATGACGCAGAGGCGTCCGGTGTAATCCGGCTCTCCGGTGCGCAGCTCATACTCGCCGGGCACCATGTCAAAGTAGATCCATGTGCCGTCCTCCGCCGGGACCATGCCTTTCGCACGGAGAATGGTGCCGTAATCCTCCGTATCGCAGAAGATCTTCAGGATATTCTCAATCGTCTCTCTCGTAAATTTGTGCGGCGTCTCCCTGCCCCAGCTGTCAAAAATCTCATCCGCATGATGATGGTCATGATCATGGCAGCAGCACTCGTGATCATGATCATGATGATGCTCATGTCCCTCATGATCGTGGTCGTGGTGATGCTCGTGACCCTCATGGTCATGCTCATGATGGTGCTCGTGGCCCTCATGATCGTGGTCGTGGTGATGCTCGTGGACCTCGTGATCGTGGTCGTGGTGATGCTCATGTTCATGATCATGCTCGTGGCTCAGCTCGAACTCGGCCATCATTTCCTCCATAAAGGATTTCTGTCCCTCGACGACCTTTATGATCTGGTCTCCGCTGATCTCATCCCACGGTGTGGTGATAACCGCCGCTTTCGGATTCAGCTCCTGAATCATCTTCACACACAGCTCCAGCTGCGCCGGCTTCGCACTCTGGGTGCGGCTCAAGACGATCGTCGTCGCGTTCTCAATCTGGTTGTTAAAGAACTCGCCGAACGCCTTCATCTGCTTCGCGGCCTTCATGGCGTTCGCCACGGTCACCAGCGCGTTCAGCTTCACATCCGGGTACTCCTCCTCCATCTTCTTCACGGAGGTCATGACATCGGAAAGCTTTCCGACGCCCGAGGGCTCGATCAGGATGCGGTCCGGATGGTACGTATCGATTACTTCCTTTAAGCTCTTATTAAAATCTCCGACCAGCGTACAGCAGATACAGCCGGAATTCAGCTCCCGGATCTCCACGCCTGCGTCCTTCAAAAAACCGCTGTCGATGCCGACCTCGCCGTACTCATTCTCCACCAGGACAACCTGCTCACCGGAGAAAACCTCCTCCAGCAGCTTCTTGATCAGCGTCGTCTTTCCCGCGCCGAGAAAACCTGAGATAATATCAATCTTTGTCATTCTGATTCCTTCTTTCTATCTATATATATTGAAATATTTAACCACAAAGGCAGTGTAGTCCTCAATCCCGAAAAAGTCAACTCCTTATTCTACGAATCGTGGAACACACCGCCTCCTCTTTTGCAGGCCTTACGACCACTGCAGTTCGTACAGCTTTTTATACGCTCCGCCCTTTTCCATCAGCTCCTGATGCGTTCCGCTCTCCTCTATCCCGTGATCCGTGAGAACGAGAATCCGCTGCGCATTCCGTATCGTGGAGAGACGGTGGGCAATGACAAACGTGGTGCGGTTCTTTGCCAGCTTCTCCAGCGAATCCTGCACAACCTTCTCACTCTCATTGTCCAGCGCCGAGGTCGCCTCATCAAAAATCAGAATCGGCGGATTTTTCAAAAACACCCGTGCGATGGAAAGGCGCTGCTTCTGTCCGCCGGAGAGCTTTACGCCGCGCTGGCCGATATCCGTGTCATATCCGTCCGGAAAGCCCATAATAAAATCGTGGGCGTTGGCATTTTTCGCAGCCTCAATGATCTCCTCGCGTGAGGCGCCGGGGCGTCCGTAGCTGATATTCTCCGCGATGGTTCCGGCAAAGAGATAGACATCCTGCTGAACAATACCGATGTGCCCCCGCAAATCCTTCTGCTTCAGCGAACGGACGTCCTTCCCGTCAATCCGCACACTGCCGCCCGCCACATCATAAAACCGCGGAATCAGGCTGCAGAGCGTGCTCTTTCCGACGCCGGAGCTGCCGACCAGCGCCACATACTCTCCTGCCTTCACGGAAAGGTTTACATGGTTTAATACCATCTGATCACTCTCCGAGTAGTGGAAGGTCACATCGTCGAATTCGATATCTCCCCGCACATCCGTAAACGGCTTTGCATCCGGAGCATCCTGAATCTCCGGCTCAACGGACAGCATCTCCGTGAACCGCGCGAATCCGGAATATCCTCTCTGGAACTGCTCCGTAAACGTGATGAGCGTCCGGATCGGCTCGGTAAACACATTGATATAGAGAAGAAACGTCACCAGATCGGTGATCGTCCCGGTTCCGCGAGTGATCATCATGCCGCCGGTCACGATAACCAGCACATTGATCGACATGGTAAATGCGGTCAGCCCCGCATTATAACCGCCCATGTAACGGTATGTATTCTTTTTGGCATTCAGAAACCCCGTGTTTCCCACCTTGAATTTCTCATTCTCAATCTCCTCGTTGGCAAACGATTTCACCACACGGATGCCGGAGAGGTTGTCCTCGATCTGGCTGTTGATGTCCGCAATCTTCGCGCGCTCCCGGCCGAATGTCCGCTGCATTTTCGTATTAAAGACATAGGCGAAAACGAGCATGAACGGAAGAAGGGCAAACGCCGCCAATGTCAGCTTCGGACTGATCAGCAGCATAATAACCAGTGCACCGATGATCTTGCTGAAGGAGATCACGATATTCTCCGGCCCATGGTGCAGCAATTCCGTGATTTCAAACAGATCCGATGTGATCCGGGACATCAGCTGACCCACCTTCTGGTCATCATAGAAGGAAAAGGACAACTTCTGATAGTGGTCAAAAATCTCCGCCCGCATGTCGTACTCCATCTTCGCTCCCATCACATGCCCGTAGTTTGAGATGAAATAATTACAGTACATCTGTCCCATGATCAGGGCAAACAGAATGATGCCGAGACGAATAATAGATCTGGCTGCCGTTTCGCTGTCCCAATAGACGACTGTAGAGGTGATCTAGCGCACCACCAGAGGAACCACAAGGGAAACGCCGGCCTCCCCAAATGCAAAAAACATATCCGCAAAAAAGATCTTGCGGTATGGCTTGTAATAGGATAACATCTTTTTCAGGTTTTCTTTCATAACAATCTCCCCTTGTTCCTGTCCCCGCGAATCGGGGATGCTGTATATCTGTTTTTTCCGAACAGATATCACTATAC
>JAJPYF010000108.1:0-20185 GCA_021205085.1 Clostridiales bacterium
GTGTATGAATTGGCAAAAGAATTGGATGTATCAAATAAGGAGATCATTGATTTCCTTTCCGGGCAGAAGATAGAGGCAAAGAGCCATTCCAGCTCGTTGGAGGATGATGCGGTTTCCGTTGTGAGAAATCATTTCCGGAAAAAGGAGGCTGCCCCGGCACCTGCGCCCGAGACCAGGTCCGAGGGGGAGGAGAAAAAGGAGAAGCCGAAGAAAAAGGCGACCATTTCCGCTGTCTACAACCCTCAGAACAGTAAAATGGGAGACCGGAGAGGCGGCAATCAGAGAAATCGCGGCAATCAGACCCGCGTGACCAATGAACCGCGTCCGACGGGGGAGCGCCCGCGCCGCCCGGCAGGGGAGCGCCCGGTACGTCCGGCAGGGGAGCGTCCGGCACGCCCGGAAGGGGAACGCGTGACACGACCGGCAGGAGAACGCCCGATGCGTCCGGCGGGAGAACGTCCGCAGCGCAGGGACGGCGACCGGCCGTCTTACCGCGGCGGAGATCGGCAGGGGAGCGACCGGCCTGCCGGTGACAGACCGTCCCGCAGATACAATGACAGGCCGGCAAGGCAGGAAGGAGAGAGAAATGGCCGCAATGAACAGGGCAGTTACAATAATCAAAAGGGCAGCCAAAATAGCCGCGGCCGTTTCGGTGATTCTCAAGGTAATCGAAACAATCGGCCGGACGGTTCGAATCGTTTCAAAGGCCAGGGAGGAAAGCCCGGACAGGGAGGTGCGCGGGTAAACCGCGATTCCGCCGGAGCAGCGATGGGCGATGCGCGGGGGAAGGATTCCCGGAACAACAACGCTAACGCGAACCGAAAGAAAAAACAGAATTACGATAAGAAGGATAAAAAGCAGGAGAATTTTGTCAACCTGGAGAAAAAGACGGGACACCGGAAACGGAATGCCATCCCGCAGGCTCCGGGCGAGAAAAAGACCGATGAGATCCGCAATATTGTTCTGCCGGAGGTGATGACCATCCGTGAGCTTGCGGACATCATGAAGGTTCAGCCCTCCGACATTGTGAAAAAGCTGTTCCTTCAGGGCGTCATGATGACGGTCAACCAGGAAATCGATTATGAGAAGGCGGAGGAGATTGCGCTGGAGTTTAACTGCATCGCCGAGCCGGAAGAGAAGGTGGATGTCATCGCCGAGCTCCTGAAGGAAGAGGAAGAGGACGAGTCGGTTATGGTCACCCGTCCGCCGGTTGTATGTGTGATGGGTCATGTCGACCACGGCAAGACCTCCCTTCTGGATGCAATCCGCAACACCCGTGTGATCGACCGGGAGGCCGGCGGCATTACACAGGCCATCGGTGCATCCGTCGTCACGATCAACGGACAGAAGATTACGTTCCTCGATACACCCGGACATGAGGCGTTTACCGCCATGCGTATGCGCGGCGCCAACTCCACGGACATCGCGATCCTCGTGGTGGCTGCGGACGACGGCGTGATGCCGCAGACTGTTGAGGCCATCAATCATGCGAAGGCTGCGGGCGTCGAGATCATTGTCGCGATCAACAAGATCGACAAGGAGGGCGCCAATGTAGAGCGCGTAAAGCAGGAGCTGACAGAGTATGAGCTGGTCGCCGAGGACTGGGGCGGTAGCACGATCTGCGTGCCGGTATCCGCGCACACCGGGCAGGGCATCACAGAGCTGCTGGAGATGGTGCTGTTGAGCGCGGAGGTTCTGGAGCTGAAGGCCAATCCGAAGCGAAACGCGAGAGGTCTTGTCATCGAGGCCGAGCTGGACAAAGGCCGCGGCGCAGTGGCGACTGTTTTGGTGCAGAAGGGCACATTGAAGGTGGGACAGTGTATCGCTGCGGGCAGCAGCTACGGCAAGGTTCGCGCGATGATCGACGATACCGGAAAACGCGTGAAGGAAGCCGGCCCTTCGGTGCCGGTGGAGGTGCTGGGATTAAACAGCGTGCCGAATGCCGGGGAGGTCTTTGTGGTCTGCGATTCCGAGAAGGACGCGAGAAGCTTTGCCGAGACCTTCATGGCACAGGATAAGGAGAAGCTGGTCGCGGAGACCAAAGCGAGAATGTCGCTGGATGATCTGTTCTCCCAGATTCAGGCAGGCAACTTAAAGGAGCTGAACCTGATTGTGAAGGCGGATGTCCAGGGCTCCGTGGAGGCGGTAAAGCAGAGCCTTGTCAAGCTGAGCAACGACGAGGTCGTTGTGAAGGTGATCCACGGGGCGGTCGGCGCCATCAACGAGTCGGATGTATCTCTGGCTGCGGCGTCCGGCGCCATTATCATCGGCTTCAATGTAAAGCCGGATCCCGTGGCTAAGTCCAGCGCGGAGCAGGAAAAGGTGGATATCCACCTCTACGATATCATTTATAAGGCGATCGAGGATGTGGAGGCAGCCATGAAGGGCATGCTGGATCCGGTTTACGAGGAGCAGGTCATCGGCCATGCGGAGATTCGTCAGATCTTCAAGGCGTCCGGCGTCGGAAACATTGCGGGCTCCTATGTTCTGGACGGCGTGATGGAGCGCGGCTGCAAGGTTCGGATTATGCGTGAGGGTGCGCAGATCTTTGAGGGGCAGCTGGCTTCCCTGAAGCGGTTCAAGGATGATGTGAAGGAGGTCCGGACCGGGTTTGAGTGCGGACTTGTGATCGAGGGCTTCAACGATATCGCAGAGCTGGACATCGTGGAAGCCTACAAGATGGTGGAGGTTCCGCGAACCTGAGGCAAAGGGTAAGGTAGATGAGAAAGAACAGTATCAAAAATATCCGGTTGAATGGGGAGGTCATGCGCGAGATCAGCATCATCATCCGTGATGAGATCAAGGATCCGCGCATCCACCCGATGACATCGGTGTCGGCGGTGGAAGTCGCCCCCGATTTGAAAACATGTAAAGTATATATCAGTGTTCTCGGCGATGAGAAGGCGCAGCAGGATACGATCGAGGGTCTGCGGAGTGCGGCGGGGTACGCGAGAAAATGCCTTGCCGCATCGCTCAACCTGCGAAACACGCCGGAGATTCGTTTTATTTTGGATCAGTCCATCGAGTACGGCATCCGTATGTCGAAGCGAATCGATGAGGTGCGCGCAGGAGATCGCCGGGATGACAGTGAGACAGAGGAATTGTGATGGGCAGGACTGATTTTGTATCTCTGGATGATTTTCTGAAGGACATTTCGACCGTGGCGATCGCCGGACATATCCGTCCGGACGGCGACTGTGTCGGCTCCTGTCTGGCTGTCTATAATTATATCTGTGACAATTACCCCGGGATACGGGCGGATCTCTATCTTGAGCCGATTCCGGAGAAGTTTTCCTTTTTAGAAAATGCACAGAAAATACAGTCGGCGAAGGATGTCGGGGCTGCCGCCCATGACCTTTTTATCGCGCTGGACTGCGGCGATGGGGAGCGGCTCGGGGACGCGGCGCGGTTTTTCGGCACGGCGAAAAAAACGCTCTGCATTGATCATCATCTGACAAACCGGAGCTTTGCGGACATCAATGAGGTGCATCCGGAGGCGAGCTCCACCTCGGAGCTGGTTTACCTGGCCATGGATCCGGAGAGAGTTACGGAAAAGATCGCGGAATGCCTGTATCTGGGAATCGCCCATGATACGGGGATTTTTCAGTATTCCTGCACTTCGCCGCGGACGATGCGGATCGCGGGGGAGCTGATGGGGAAGGGGATTCCCTACTCCCGAATTGTCGATGAGACCTACTATATCCGCTCGTATGCCCAGCAGAGAATCTGGGGAAAGGCGATGGCGGACAGCCGTCTTTATCTGGACGGGAAATGTATTTTTACCATGGTTTCCCGAAAGGATATGGGAAAGTTCGGCGTGACGCCCGCAGATCTGGACGGGATTGTCAGCGAGCTGCGGTCTACGACGGGAGTGGAGGTTTCCGTCTTTTTGTATGAACTGGAGGACGGATACAAGATCAGCCTCCGATCGGCTTCCTATGTCGATGTGGCGCGGATCGCCGCGGAGTTCGGCGGGGGCGGGCATGCGCGGGCGGCCGGGGCGTCGTCCGGAAAAAAGCCGGAGGAGATCCTTGAGATTTTGTTTGACAGAATCAGGATGCCGTTGTGAGTGGGTGAGAACATGTATCATGGTATCTTGAATATCTATAAAGAGGCGGGATATACCTCCTTTGATGTGGTCGCGAAGCTGCGTGGCATCTTAGGGCAGCGGAAGATTGGCCATACCGGGACGCTGGATCCGGCGGCGGAGGGCGTGCTTCCGGTCTGCCTGGGCAGCGCGACGAAGGTCTGCGATATGCTGACGGACCGGGACAAGACTTACCAGGCTGTGATGCTGCTGGGCGTTGAGACCGACACGCAGGATACGACGGGGCAGGTGCTTCGCCGGGGTTCTGCGGAGGATCTCACCGAAGCACAGGTGCGCGGGGCGATTGCCGGTTTCGTCGGGGAGATCGACCAGATCCCGCCCATGTATTCCGCTTTGAAGGTGGACGGGCAAAAGCTCTGTGATCTGGCGCGAAAAGGAAAGACTGTGGAGCGCAAACCGCGGCGGGTGACGATCTATGAGATTCTTGTGGAGGAGATTGTGCTTCCGCGCGTGACCATGACGGTGCGGTGCTCGAAAGGAACGTATATCCGCACGCTCTGTCACGATATCGGGGAAAAGCTGGGCTGTCATGCCGCGCTGGAACGGCTGCTTCGCACGGAGGCGGCGGGCTGCCGGGTGAATGATTCGCTTCGTCTGGCAGAGATTGAGGCGCTTCGGGATGCGGGGATATTATCGGAGCGGATTCGTCCGGTGGAGGATGTGTTCCGGCAGTACCCGGCGGTTCAGACGGTCTCGCACGCAGATCGCTTTTTATATAACGGAAACGCCTTAAAACCGGAGAATCTGACAGGAGCGGCGGGACAGACCGATACACGGGTCCGTGTCCGCGATTCCGGAGGAAGGTTCTGCGCGATCTATCAGTATTCAAAAGAACGCGGCCTTTTTACCCCGGTAAAGATGTTTTTGGACAGCAGTGATGGGAGACAGATGATACTGTGAACTATATAAAAGATACTCTGGATTTTCATATAGAGGAGCCGTCGGCGGTTTCTCTCGGGAAGTTTGACGGTCTCCACCTCGGGCATCAGTATCTGATCCGTGAGCTGGAGAAGGGACGGGAGCAGGGATATAAGAGTGTGATCTTTACCTTTGACGTGCCGCCCCGCTCTCTGGAGGAGACGGACTGCAAGGTGCTTCTGACGAACCGGGAGAAGGAACAGATTTTTGACGGCGCGGGCATTGACGCGGTAATCGAGTGTCCGTTCACGGAGACCCTTAAAAGCATGTTGCCCCGCGAATTTCTGAAGATGCTGACAGAAAAAATTCCGGTTCGGATGATCGTGGCGGGGACGGATTTCCGGTTTGGGAAAAACCGGAGCGGCGGTCCGGATGAGCTGAGACAATATGCGCAGGAGTTCGGATACCGCGCGGTGATTGTGGACAAGGTACAGTATGAGGGCGAGGATATCAGCAGCACACGGATCCGAAGCTGCATTGCGGATGGCCGGATGGAGGAGGCAAACACACTTCTCGGTTATCCATATTTTTTGCGTGCCGCCGTGCTTCACGGCAATGAGATTGGCCGCAAGCTCGGATTCCCGACGGTGAACCAGCGCCCGGAGGAGCAGAAGCTGCTTCCGCCGAACGGCGTCTACGTCTCGTCCGTGACGGTGGATGGAGAACGGTATTACGGACTCACGAATATTGGCCAAAAGCCGACCGTCGGGGGCGGATATCCCACCGGCGCGGAGACCTTTATTTTTGACTTCGACCGTGAAATATACGGACAGGAGATACAGGTCGGGTTTCTCAAATATCTCCGTCCGGAGCGGAAGTTTCCCTCCATGGAAGATCTGCAGCGGCAGATAGAGGAGGATCGGAAAGCCGCACAGCGGCATATTAGATGACGCATCCGCCCGAAAAATTGAATTTTTCCGGTTTACAAAGAACAGCTCTTATGCTATAGTATTCAGATGTGAGCAATTAGCCCATACTCGGTGTCCGGAGTCTCCGACCTGACACTTAGTAGCTCTTGAATTTTGGGCGATTATAAGATATAAGGAGGAAATCAAAATGATTTCAAAGGAAAAGAAAACAGCCATCATCGAGGAGTATGGCAGACAGCCGGGCGACACAGGTTCACCGGAGGTTCAGATCGCAATTCTGACAGCAAGAATCAAGGAGCTCACCGAGCATCTGAAGGTACATCCGAAGGATAAGCATTCCAGACGCGGTATGTACAAAATGGTCGGCCAGAGAAGAGGACTCCTTGACTATCTGAAGAAAAAAGATCTGGAGGGTTATCGTGAGCTGATCGCGAAGCTGGGCATCAGAAGGTAGACGAGGAGATAAGTATGAGCAAAACATTTTCAATGGAAGTGGGCGGACGTACCCTGAGCATTGATGTCGGGCGTGTCGCGGCCCAGGCAAACGGCGCGGCGCTGATGCACTATGGCGATACGGTTGTGCTGTCCACTGCGACGGCGTCGGATAAACCGCGCGACGGGATTGATTTCTTTCCCCTGAGCGTGGATTTTGAGGAAAAGATGTATGCTGCCGGCAAGATTCCCGGTGGCTTCAACAAGCGGGAGGGTAAGCCCTCCGAGAATGCGGTACTGACTGCCCGGGTAATCGACCGCCCCATGCGGCCGCTTTTCCCGAAGGATTACCGCAATGACGTCACACTGAACAATCTGGTTTTAAGCGTTGACCCGGAGTGCCGCCCGGAGATCGTGGCGATGCTCGGTTCTGCGATTTCTACCTGCATTTCCGACATTCCGTTTGCGGGACCCTGCGCGATGACGCAGATCGGCATGCAGGACGGCGAGTTTATCGTGAATCCGTCACAGAAGGTCTGGGATGAGGGCGATCTGCAGCTGACGGTTGCATCTACCTCTGAGAAGGTCATCATGATCGAGGCGGGCGCGAACGAGATCAAAGAGGATAAGATGATCGAGGCCATCTACATGGCGCATGAGATCAACCTCAAGATCAACGCGTTTATTGAGGAGATCGTTGCGGAGGTCGGCAAGGAGAAGCACACCTACACCAGTTGTGCCATTCCGGAGGAGATGTTTGCGGCGATCCGTGAGATCGTTCCCCCGGAGGAGATGGAGGAAGCGGTCTTTACCGATGAGAAGCAGAAGCGCGAGGAGAACATCCGCGCGATCACGGCAAAGCTGGAGGAGGCATTCGCGGACAACGAGGAGTGGCTCGCTGTGCTCGGCGAGGCTGTCTACCAGTACCAGAAAAAGACCGTCCGAAAGATGATCTTAAGGGATCACAAGCGTCCGGACGGCCGCGCGATCACACAGATCCGCCCGCTGGCTGCGGAGGTCGACCTGATCCCCCGTGTCCATGGCTCTGCCATGTTTACCCGCGGACAGACACAGATCTGCACGATCACGACCCTTGCGCCGCTCTCCGAGATGCAGAGAGTGGACGGGCTGGATGAGAATATCACCAACAAGCGTTACATGCATCAGTATAATTTCCCCTCCTACTCGGTCGGCGAGACAAAGCCCTCCAGAGGACCGGGACGCCGCGAGATCGGCCACGGGGCACTTGCGGAGAAGGCGCTGATTCCGGTGCTTCCCTCCGAGGAAGAGTTCCCTTACGCGATCCGCACGGTATCCGAGACCTTTGAGTCCAACGGTTCCACCTCGCAGGCGAGCATCTGCGCATCCACGATGTCCCTGATGGCAGCGGGCGTGCCGATCAAAAAGCCGGTGGCAGGTATTTCCTGCGGACTGGTGACCGGCGATACGGATGACGATTACATTGTGCTGACGGATATCCAGGGCCTGGAGGATTTCTTCGGCGATATGGACTTCAAGGTGGCCGGCACACATGACGGCATCACCGCGATCCAGATGGATATCAAGATTCACGGACTGACAAGACCCATCGTGGAGGAGGCCATTGCCCGGACAAGAGAGGCACGGCTGTACATTCTGGATGAGGTTATGGCGAAGGCGATTTCCGAGCCGCGTCCGACCGTCGGCAAGTACGCACCGAAGATCATTTCCATGCAGATCGACCCGCAGAAGATCGGCGATGTGGTCGGCCAGAGAGGTAAGACCATCAACGCGATCATCGATGAGACCGGCGTGAAGATCGATATCAACGATGACGGCGTCGTGTCCATCTGCGGCACGGATCCGGAGATGATGGAGAAGGCCCGCCGCTACATGGAGATCATTGTCACCGACTTTGAGGCCGGACAGGTTCTCACCGGAAAGGTTGTCAGCATCAAGGAGTTCGGCGCGTTCATCGAGTTTGCACCCGGAAAAGAGGGAATGGTTCACATTTCCAAGATCGCGAAACAGCGGATCAACCGTGTAGAGGATGTCCTGACACTGGGCGATAAGGTCACGGTGGTATGCCTTGGCAAAGACCGGATGGGCCGCATCAGCTTCAGCATGAAGGATGTCAAAAACAATCAGAAATAAAATGTCTTTCTATGAGAAACCGTCGCATGTACCGTGCGGCGGTTTTTTCATATATTAAGATATGGAACGAATTTTAAAAGAGATATATGCGGATTACGCCTATGAGCGCGGAATCTTCGGGCAGGGCGTCGGGGTGGCGGTTTTGGACACCGGCATCGCCTCGCATCCGGATCTCACAGGCAGAGTCGCGCATTTTTCGGATTATGTAAAAAAAAAAAAAGACCCGTATGACGACAACGGGCACGGCACCCATATCAGCGGAATCATCGGGGCGAAAAGCAAGGGGAGCTTTCACGGCGTGGCGCCGGACTGCAGCCTGTATTCCTGCAAGGTTCTGGATCACAGGGGAAACGGGAAGATTGAGGATACCTGCCGGGCGATCGGGGATATCGCAGAGCAAAACCGGAAGCGCCGCGACACCGTGCGCATTATCAACGTCTCCGTCGGAATGACGGATGCGGTCGGTCCGAAGCTGCAGAGACAGCTTCTGGAGTCCGTGGAGGGCGCATGGGACAGCGGGATTGTGGTCATCGCCGCGGCGGGGAACAACGGACCGGGGGAGCATACGATCACCAGCCCGGGCGTCTCGCGGAAGATCATCACCGTCGGCAGCATTGATGATACATGGAATTCGCCCGGAGGAAAGGGATATTCCGGGCAGGGTCCGACGGAGGAGTGTGTCGTCAAGCCTGAGATCCTGATGCCGGGAACCAATATCTTAAGCTGCTCAAACCGCAGGGGCGGCTACACAAGAAAGAGCGGAACATCCATGGCGGTGCCCGTCCTTTCCGGGGTGATTGTGCTGCTGCTTTGCGCTCATCCGTCCCTGACGCCGAATGAGGTGAAAATGCGGCTGTTCTACGCTGCGCGGCAGGTCGGGGAGCGGAAGAGCTGGGGGACGGTCCGGATGGATGGGCTCTTGTGAATTATTGTCCTGTCTCTGTGAAAAGCATGCTGCGGAAGAGACGGTTGACGGCATCCCGGAATGTCATCTCATCGACCGTCTCCGCAGCTGTGATTTCTACCTCCCCAACGGTCTCGGCGCCCAGCGTATAGACCGCTTTCCCGATGACATCGCCCTCCGTGACCGGCGCCGCCAGTGATTCCGGGAGGGAGAGCGATTTCTCCAGCGTCTCCCCGGAGCCGGTGGTGTCGAGGTAGCGGAATGCGCCGCCGTAGGCGATGGCGACAGCGTCCTTCGTCCCGCCGGTGACGGGGATCTCCTCCAGAACATCCGTGTTTTCATCGGAGTAAACCGTGCAGTTTGCAAATCCCCAGTTAAACAGGCTGACGGCATCCGCGATGCGCGCCGCGCTGTCCTCCGCCGCCATGATGGCGGCGATCAGGTTGACGTCGTCCCGGGTGGCGGTGGCGGCAAGGCAGAATTTTGCCTGACTGGTGGATCCGGTTTTTAAGCCGGTGGCGTATTCATACTGCCGCAGGAATTTGTTAGTGCTGCTTAAGGTAAAGGTCGAGTCGCCCTTTGCGGTGTGGTGCGTGATGTCCTCCATCCAGATGGAAGTATAGTCGAAGACTTCCGGGTGGTTCACGGTCAGCTCCCGGGACATGAGGGCGATATCCAGCGCACAGGAGTAGTGGCCGTCCGCATCCAGCCCGCAGGCGTTCGCAAAGTGAGTGTGCTCCATGCCGAGCTCGGCGGCCCGTGCATTCATGCTCTCAACAAAGGCGTCCTCGGAGCCGGAGATGAATTCCGCCATGGCGACGCTGGCGTCGTTTGCGCTGGCGACGGCAATACACTTGATCATGGTGTCCACCGTCTGGGTTTCGCCCGCCTCCAGATAGACCTGGGAGCCGCCCATGCCCGCGGCGTGTTCGGATACGGTCACGGTGTCTTCGAGAGAAATCTGTCCGGCATCGACGGCCTCAAAGATCAGGAGCATGGTCATGACCTTTGTGACGCTGGCCAGCGGCCGTTCGGTTGTCTCATCCTTCGCGTAGAGAATGGTTCCGGTGTCCGCATCCATCAGGAGTACCGAAGGCGCGGTGGTCTCCGGTTCGGATGCAGCAGCGGCGGAGAGCGGGGAGATGATCAGGAGGAGAACAGGAAGAATCAGACATAATAATTTTTTCATCGGGGATATCACCTGTAAAAATCATCGGTTATAGTAATCATATCGAAAATGGAGGCGTAATATGCCTTATTTTCACAAAATTCAGGCATGTCAGAAAGAAAAACCTTGCGTTTTTACCGTGATATTGTAAAATATGACTATAGAACAAGATTGAATGATGGAAACCGCAAATGGATCTGAGTGTAAAACTGGAAGTTTTCGAAGGCCCGCTGGACCTTCTTCTTCATTTATTAGACAAAAATAAAGTCAGTATTTATGACATCCCGATCGTGGAGATCACGGATCAGTACCTGGAGTATATCTGTGAGATGCAGCGTCAGGATTTAAATGTCATGAGCGAATTTATGGTCATGGCGGCGACACTTCTGGACATCAAGGCGCGGTGGCTTCTCCCGAAGGAAGAGAGCGGGGACGAGGAAGAGGAGGACCCGCGGGCGGAGCTGGTGGAACAGCTCCTTCAGTATAAGATGTACAAGTATATGTCCATGGAGCTGAAGGATCGTCTGGTGGATGCCGGACGGCAGATGTACCGGGCGCCTGCCCTGCCGGATGAGGTCCGTGAGTACGAGGAGCCGGTGGATATGGATCAGCTGACCGCCGGAGTGGATTTAAGCCGCCTTCACGCCATTTTTGAGTCCGTGATGAGCCGCCAGGCGGAGAAGGTTGACCCGATCCGGTCAAAATTCGGCAGGATTGAGAAGGAACAGGTCTCGGTGGAGGACAAGATCTCCTATATGGAGGGATATCTGAAAAGCCATTCCTCCTTTTCTTTTCGTGCGCTTCTGGAACGGCAGAATAGCAAGGTTGAGCTGGTGGTTACGTTCCTTGCGGTTCTGGAGATGATGAAGCTGGGGAGGATCACGGCGCAGCAGGAGAGCACATTCGGGGAAATTATGATTGTGAAAGCGGACGGAAAGTGAAGAGGTGAACCGATATGAAAATCGAAGAGTATGAGGCCGCCGTGGAGGCCATTTTGTTTGCCATGGGTGACTCCGTAGAGCTGTCGAAGATCGCGGCGGCGCTGGAGATTTCCGAGGAGGATGCAAGGAGAGTCATCCGCTGTCTGAGCGATCGTTATCAGTCGGAGTCCAGCGGCCTGCAGATCATTGAACTGGACGGGTCGTATCAGCTCTGTACGAAGGTCAGCCAGTATGACTATCTGATCCGGATCGCGAAGCAGCCGAAGCGGCATGCGCTGACGGATGTGCTGCTGGAGACCCTGTCTATCGTGGCCTACCGCCAGCCGGTGACGCGGGTGGAGATCGAGAAAATCCGGGGCGTTTCCTGCGAACACGCAGTCAACCGCCTTGTGGAGTACAATCTGATCCGGGAGATAGGGCGTCTGGATGCGCCCGGACGGCCGATTCTTTTCGGGACGACGGAGGAGTTCCTGCGGTGCTTCGGCGTGCAGTCCGCGGACGATCTGCCCGCTCTGGATGCGGAGCAGGTGGAGGAGTTCCGGCAGGAGGCGCAGGAGGAAGTGCAGCTAAAGCTGGATATATAGATACAGATGATTTTGTTACAAAACAGGTGTTCCCTGTGTTGATAAAAGGAGGAGAAATTTTACAATGAGCAGATTATCAGTGGTTGAGACCGGCCGGATGCGTGCGGTCGGCTCGGACCTGCGGGCACAGGTTGCCCAGCGGATTGCGGCGAACCCGCCCGGGGTCTGTGCGGTGGAGCAGCAGCTGGCGATTTTGCAGGTCTGTCATGCGCAGTCCTGCGGGAAGTGCGTTCCCTGCCGGGTCGGTCTGGGGAGACTGGCCGAGCTGTTGGAGGACGTGCTGGATGACCGCGCGACGATGGACACGCTTGCGCTGATCCGGGAGACGGCGGAAAATATCCGCGCGTCCGCGGACTGTGCCATCGGTTTTGAGGCGGCCAACATGGTGTTGAAGGGGCTGGACGGGTTTGAGGAGGACTATCTCTCCCATGTGCAGAAGCACACCTGCTCCGGTTCATTTGAACAGCCGATTCCCTGCGTGACACTCTGTCCGGCCCATGTGGATGTGCCGGGATACATAGCCCTTGCGGCAGCCGGGAGAGCGGATGACGCGATCCGCCTGATTCGAAAGGACAACCCTTTCCCCACTGCCTGTGCGCTGATCTGTGAGCATCCGTGCGAGCAGCGCTGCCGCCGCCGGATGATCGACGACGCGGTCAACATCCGCGCGCTGAAGCGGTATGTGGTGGATCACGCGACGGCGGACTCTGTGCCGACGCCGCCCTGCAACCCGTCCACCGGGAAAAAAGTGGCCGTAGTCGGCAGCGGGCCGAGCGGTCTGACTGCCGCCTATTTCCTGCAGCTTATGGGGCATCAGTGTACCGTTTTCGAGGAGAAAAAACAGTTGGGCGGAATGCTGCGCTACGGCATTCCGAATTACCGCTTCCCCAGAGAGAGGCTGCAGCAGGATCTGGACGCGATTCTGTCTACCGGCATTGAGGTGAAGACGGAGACGAAGATCGGCGCTGACGAGATGAGACAGCTCCGCGCGGATTACGACGCGGTTTATGTGGCCATCGGCGCCCATACGGACAAAAAGCTCCGTCTGGAGGGCGAGGATAGTAAAAATGTGATCTCCGCGGTCGAGATGCTCCGGGAGATCGGGGACGAAAATTGTCCGGATTACACCGGAAAGGATATCATCGTGGTCGGCGGCGGCAACGTCGCCATGGACTGCGCACGGACAGCGGTCCGTTGCCATGCCGCGTCGGTAAAGGTGGTTTACCGGCGGCGTCAGGAGGATATGACGGCGCTCGCCGAGGAAGTGGAGAGCGCGCTTGCCGAGGGCGTGGAGATGGTCACGCTGAATGCACCCATGCGGATTGAGGCGGATGCGGAAGGAAAGGCCGCGGCGCTCTGGGTGCAGCCGCAGGTCATCGGACAAGTGAAAAACGGCCGTCCGGCTCCGCGCAACGCGAATAAGCCCGAGGAGCGCATGGCCTGCGACATCATCCTTGTCGCGGTCGGACAGGATATCGTCTCCGGACCCTTTGCAGAGTATGGTATTCCGGTCAACCGCGGGCGGATCGTCGCCGACGAATCCGGCGCCGTTCAGATGGACGGTATTTTCGCCGGCGGGGAGTGTGTGCTGGGCGCAGCGACGGTGATCCGCGCGATTGAGGGCGGAAAGGTTGCGGCGGCAAATATTGACGAATACCTCGGATATCACCATCCGATCACCTGTGATGTGGATATCCCGGAGCCGCTTTTGAATGACAAGGTGGCAAGCGGAAGGGTCAACCTCCGTGAGGCGGAGGCATGTTCCCGGAAGCAGAGCTTTGAGGGCGTAGAGCTGCCGATGAGCGAGGAGGAAGCGCTGCGCGAGGCGAGCCGCTGTCTGCGCTGTGACCGCCACGGATGCGCTGTGTTGAGAGGAGGTCGTCAGGAAATATGGTAAACATCAAAATAAACAATAAAAGCCTGCAGGTGCAGGAGGGAACGACGATTCTGGAAGCGGCCTCCATAGCCGGTGTCAAAATCCCGACGCTCTGTTATCTGAAGGAGATCAATGAGATCGGCGCCTGCCGTGTCTGCGTGGTGGAGCTGAAGGGAAAGGATATGCTGGTGGCGTCCTGCAACACGAAGGTGCAGGAGGGGATGGAGGTCATCACCAACAGCGAGAAGGTGCAGCATGCGCGGCGGATGAACGTGGAGTTTATCCTGTCCCAGCACAATACGAACTGTACCTCCTGTACCCGGAGCGGGAATTGCTCCCTTCAGGAGGTGGCGAACACCTTAAACATCGGACGCCTGCCGTTCCGCCGGACCTATGAAACCAAACCGTGGAACCGGGAGTTCCCGCTCATCCGGAACGCCGGAAAATGTATCAAGTGCATGCGCTGTGTCCAGATCTGTGAGAAGGTGCAGACGCTCGACATCTGGGACATGGTGAACACCGGCAAGCGCACCAGCGTGAATGTCAGTGAGAACCGGAAGATCGAGGATAGCGCTTGCGCACTCTGCGGCCAGTGTGTGACGCACTGCCCGGTGGGTGCTCTCCATGAGAGAGACGACTGTGAAAAACTGATGGATGCGATTCACGATCCGGAGAAGATTGTGATTGTACAGATCGCGCCTGCCGTCCGCGCGGCGTGGGGCGAGGGAATCGGGCTCCCGAAGCAGATGGCGACCGAAAAGCGCATGGCTGCCGCAGTGCGGGCGCTCGGCGCGGACTATGTGTTTGACACGAATTTCTCCGCCGACCTGACGATCATGGAGGAGGGGGCGGAGTTTATCGAGCGGATGCGCCATCCGGACGAGTATCAGTGGCCCATGTTTACCTCCTGCTGTCCGGGCTGGGTGCGGTTTTTAAAATCCCAGTATCCGGATATGACGGCGAACCTCTCCACCGCCAAGTCGCCGCAGCAGATGTTCGGCGCCGTGGTAAAATCATGGTATGCGAAGATTCTGGATGTGGATCCGTCGCGCATCTTCTGTGCTTCCATCATGCCCTGCCTGGCGAAAAAGCATGAGTGTGCGCTGCCGGTGATGAACGATGCGGGAGCGGGACAGGATGTGGATCTGGTGCTGACGACCCGGGAGTTTGACCGTGTCATCAAGGCGGAGATGCTGATTCCGGCACTTTTGCCGGAGGAAGAGTTTGACGCGCCTCTGGGCGTCGGAACCGGTGCGGGTGTGATCTTTGGCGCGACCGGCGGCGTTATGGAAGCGGCGCTGCGCACGGCTTCCTATGTGCTGGAGGAGCACAATCCGGATCCGGATGCGTTCCGTGTCGTCCGCGGTATGGAAGGAATCAAGGAAGCTGAGATCGAGATCGCCGGAATCAGGGTGAAGACAGCGGTGGCGCATGGCCTCGGCAATGCCCGCAAGCTGATCGAGAAATGCCGCGCAGGCGAGGCGGAGTACCATTTCGTGGAGGTCATGGCCTGCCCAGGCGGCTGCGCCGGAGGCGGCGGACAGCCCATCCGTGATGGCGTGGAGATGGCAGATGTCCGCGGACAGCAGCTTTACGAGCTCGACCGCTCCAACCCGTTGCGCTTCTCCCACGAGAATCCTTCCGTAATCCGGGCGTATGAGGACTACTTCGGAGAGCCGCTCTCCCATAAATCCCATGAGCTGCTGCACACAGATCACGATGCGTGGAAGATGCCGGGCGAGGAGTAGGCTTTGGTTGGGAAGCGGAGCTTTGAAAGATAGTTTTTCAAACAAATAAGAAAAAGGAGTTCCCGAGTGGTTGGGAGCTCCTTTTTTGTGGGTGCAGATTCATTTTCGCAGCTTTTTATAAAATAAAAGATATTCTGTCAACAGCTTCTTTTCGTCTTTATCATTCGTATCAAACAGTTCCTGAACGGAGGGAGGAATGTCAGTCAACGTGTCCGATTTTCCCCGCACCAGATAATCCATACTCACATCAAACAAATCACAGACATCCAGCATGCGTTCCAGAGATAGCGCCGCAATGCCCCGCTCAACACAGCTACAGTGCTTGATGGAAATATCCAGACGTTCAGCCAGCTGTTCCTGAGTCATATGGTGTTCTTTTCTGAGTTTGGAAATCCGTTTTCCAATCGACTCGTTCAGGTTCATGGCTGCCTCCTTGCGTTGGTACCTGCTCGTGCAGGTATTCATATCGTCATTTTGGTTTCTTATAAGTATTATCCTATTTTTCATTATATAAAATTGATACCGCATGGATAAATAACCTAAGAGGTCTTGCAAAATAAACCTAATAGGTATATAATTCCGATGTGAATGAATAAAAAAATGAACTTGTCGGGTATATAGGTACGGATTGCGGTAAGCAGTCTTTCATGGAGTGAAATTTCATGTGGTATGCGATGCAGGTCGGGAATGGCCTTGAGGAAAACATATGCAGTCACTGTGAGCGGGAGCTGTCGGCGCGCGTGTCCTGCCATTGCTTTGTCCCGCACTATGAGACGCAGATGAAGCTGCAGGGACAGTGGCGGACGGTGCAGCGGATACTCCTGACGGGGTAAGTCTTCTTTACCACGCATGATATCGGGGCGCTCGCCGCGGCACTTCCGGATGTCCTCGGACTTGCGGAGCCGGTACGGGTTGATCGGCAGATTATCCGACTGAGTGAGAATGAAGAGAATTTCCTGCGCTCCGCCGGAGGGGAAAACCACCTGATGGAGATGTCCGTCGGCGCGATTGAGGGGAAGACCCTGCAGATCCTGTCCGGGCCGCTTGGGGATGTGGAGGACGGGAGGATCGTAAAGATCGACCGGCATAAGCGGAAGGCGTTCATGGAGATGGAACTGTTCGGGCGGACGCAGCGGTTTCAGGTGGGACTGGAGGTCCGGACGAAGACGGCGTGAGGAATTTAGAATTACATGAGGAGTATTCTTTCTATCCCCTGTTTGGGGGCCAGAGGGGATGACAGATACATATGCAGATTTCAAAGGATGGGTTTGACAATCAAGTGAATATTTCCCGCATCCCGACGGATATCTGTGTGTGCTGCGGCGCACCGGTGCCGGAGGGACGCCAGATCTGCTGGGCATGCGAGCATAAGTTTGATCAGGATGAGATGGAACTGTTCCGGCCGGCGGGGATGCAGGGGCAAAGAAACCTGCAGGGCGGAAACACATCGGGTAAAAATGGATTTGGAGATTCTTCCAAAGATGGGAATTCAGAAGAAGATGGCGGCATAAACCCTGAAACCGCAGGCAGTGATGGCAAAGCCGGAAACCAGTATGCCCGTGGAAATAAGCAGGCTGATGCTTATAAGACTAAGAAAGCCGAGGGATTTAAGGGCTTCATCCGGAAGATCGAGAGCCTTGTCGAGATCTTTGTGCTGACCCTGGCCTACTGCTATATATGGAAGTTTTTCTACAGGGGCTATGCCGGGTTTTATTATGACAACGGGAAATACCTGCTGGCGGCGGTGTATGCCTTCCTTGTTTTGATCCTGTTTTATCTCTGCGACAGCTTCCAGTATGGGCACCGCAAGCTGACGGAGGTTTTCATCTCCCAGTGGCTGGCCATGCTGCTGATCAATGTCGTTACCTATTTCCAGCTCTGCCTGATCGGGTACCGGATGCTGAATCCCCTGCCAATGGTGCTCCTGTTTGGGATCGACATGGTGGTCACAGTCTTTCTGGTGGCGGTCTATACCATGATCTACCACCAGATGTATGTGCCGAAAAACATGGTCATGATCTATGGGAATGAGAAGGCGGTCGACCTAAAGTTCAAGATGGATGAGCGCCCGGACAAATACCATGTCACGAAGGTCGTCTCCTGCGAGAACGACAGGAAAACGATTATCGGGGAAATCGAGGGGCATGACGCCGTGATTATCAATGATGTTCCGGCGCAGGTGCGGAACGATATTTTGAAATATTGCTATGCACAGGGCGTGCGTACCTATGTGGTGCCGAAAATCTCCGACATCATCCAGCGCGGCGGGGAGGAGATTACGCTCTTTGACACGCCGTTGTACTTGATCCGCGGGAGGGGGCTGACACCGGCACAGAAATTTGCCAAGCGTGTGCTTGACTTAGTGCTCTGCGTGATTGCGTTGATCCCGGCACTCCCGATCATGGCGGTGGTCGCCATCTGTATTAAGGCCGAGGATCACGGGCCGGTGTTCTACCGACAGGAGCGGGTGACCGAGGGCGGCCGGGTGTTTGAGATATTGAAGTTCCGAAGCATGGTAGTGGATGCGGAGAAGGAGGGAAAATCGATTCCGGCTGTAGATCACGACCCGCGCATTACAAAAGTAGGCCGTGTGATTCGCGCTGCGCGTCTGGACGAGCTTCCTCAGACTTTTAATATCCTGAAGGGGGATATGTCATGGGTCGGGCCGCGGCCGGAGCGTGTGGAGCATATGGAGAAGTACTCAGAGGATGTTCCGGAATTTGCCCTGCGCACCAAGGTGAAAGGCGGGCTGACCGGATATGCGCAGATTTATGGGAAGTATAATACTTCGGCATATGACAAGCTGCGGCTGGATTTGATGTATATCGAGAATTACTCGCTGATGCTGGATATCAAGCTGATCTTTATGACGGTGCAGATTTTGGTGCGGAAGGAGAGCACGGAAGGGTTTGATAAGGCGGAGGAGATGGAGCGGAAGAGAGAAGATATGCTTTTATCAGAGCAAAAACAAATAGATAAAATGCATTTCCACAATAGAAACATTGCAAGGGAAACAGAATGAATATTTTGGTTGTATGTCAGCATTATTACCCTGAGCCGCTAAGGATAACGGATATATGTGAATCGTTGGTTGAACAGGGAAATTCCGTTACGGTCGTCACTGCCACCCCGAATTATCCAATGGGAAAGATTTACGCCGGTTATGAAAAACGGCAGCGTGCGGATGAGATTTTAAATGGGGTAAAAGTACACAGATGTCCGGTTATTCCACGAAAGACAGGTGTTTTTTTTCGTGTCCTGAATTATATAAGTTTCCCTGTTTCGTCCCAAAAATACATAAACTCTCTGGATGCGGAGTATGATGTGGTTTTTGTGAACCAGCTTTCCCCAGCCATGATGGCGAAAGCGGGTATTCGGTATAAAAAGAAGCATCACAAGAAAATGGTTTTGTATTGTCTGGACCTCTGGCCGGAGAGCCTGTGTGTTGGGGGGATAAGAAAGAATTCTCCGGTTTACAAACTATTCAAAAGAATATCGGGAAATATTTATCGTGCAGCAGATGATATTCTGGTGACTTCTCGTTCATTTCACAAATATCTGATGGATATGTTTGACATTCCGGAAGACAGAATTGCTTATCTTCCGCAGTATGCGGAAGATTTATTTCTGAACTTGGATAAAAAGGAACAAACCAACCAGTTTAATCTTCTGTTTGCCGGTAATATAGGGGCAGCGCAGAACCTTGAAACGATCATTTCTGCAGCAGCCTTGCTGAGAGACAGGAATGTATTGTTTCACATTGTCGGCGATGGGAGCGAATTGAAAAATATAAAAGAAAAAGCGGCCGGGCTTCAGAATGTGAAGTTCTACGGAAGAAAACCGTTAGAGGAAATGCCGGAATATTATGAAATGGCGGACGCAATGCTGATTACATTGATTGATGATCCGATTATAAGTCTGACTTTGCCGGGGAAGATACAGACCTATATGGCTGCAGGGAAGGCAATTGTGGGTGCTGCCAACGGAGAAACGGCGTTGGTGCTGACTGAATCTCAGGGGGGCTATTGCGGCGCTTCAGGAGATGGACAGGCGTTGGCAGAGAATATCAGGGAATTGATGGATTCCGGAAAAGCGGAAGAGATTGGTAAGAAAAACAGAGAGTATTATCTGCAAACATTTTCGAAAACAAGATTTATGGAAAAGCTGACCGAAATGTTGCAGAACAATATTTTGTAAAAATATCAGGGAGACTACTATGAGTGAATTTAGCGGAAAGACATTGATGATTACCGGCGGAACCGGATCTTTCGGGAACACAGTCCTCAAACATTTTCTGGAAACGGATATCGGGGAAATCAGAATCTTTTCGAGAGATGAAAAGAAACAGGACGATATGCGGCACGAGCTGCAGGAAAAGCATCCGGATAGTGCCGGAAAAGTAAGATTTTACATTGGAGACGTAAGAAATTCTCAGTCTTTGCGCGATGCTATGCCGGGGGTTGATTACATTTTTCATGCCGCAGCGTTAAAGCAGGTACCATCC
>JAJPYF010000108.1:20195-21189 GCA_021205085.1 Clostridiales bacterium
GAACTGACAATATGCTCCACGCGGCAATCGATGCAGGCGTAAAAAAGGTTGTCTGCCTTTCAACGGATAAGGCGGCGTATCCGATTAATGCAATGGGAACTTCGAAAGCAATGATGGAAAAAGTCATCTATGCGAACGCCAGAGTTGCGGCAGAGCGGGGCGGGACGGTGATCTGTTGTACTCGTTATGGAAATGTTATGTGCAGCAGGGGAAGTGTTATTCCACTGTTTATTGATCAAATCAGAGCAGGGAATCCGGTTACGATTACAAATCCTGAAATGACACGGTTTCTGATGAATCTGGATGAGGCGGTAGAACTGGTAAAATTTGCCTTTGAACATGCAAATCCGGGGGATCTGTTTATCCAAAAGGCAGATGCCTCTACAATCGGTGATCTGGCGACAGCGGTACAAAGATTGTTTGGCGACACAGGTACTGCGGTCATAGGGACAAGACATGGGGAAAAGCTTTATGAAACCCTGATGACCAGAGAGGAACGGCTCCGGTCAGAGGACATGGGAAAATATTTCCGTGTGGCCGCTGATAACAGAGATCTGAACTATGACAAGTTTTTTATCAAAGGACAAGTGCATACGATGGCGGATGAGGCATATACCAGCGATAACACACAGCGGTTAAATGTGGACGGAACCGTGAAAAAAATACTTACTGCCGATTACGTAAAAAAAGCGTTGCATATCATTTAAATTTTGTGGAGGACATTTTATTGAAAGTCCTGTTTATCAATGTAGTTTGTGGGATAAAGAGTACCGGACGGATTTGTGCGGATCTTGCTCAAGAAATGGAAGCGAATGGACATGAGGTATAAATCGCATATGGCAGGGAGAGAGTTCCGGAACAATATCAAAGATATGCAGTACATATAGGTTCAGATTTTGATCAGAAACTGCATGTTCTGAAAACAAGACTGTTGGATGCGCATGGGTTGGCGTCTGTAAGATCTACAAAAAGATTTTTAAAGTGGGCAGACGAG
>JAJPYF010000110.1 GCA_021205085.1 Clostridiales bacterium
AGCATGGCAACATGTGGAGCTGACTGCTACTAATCGTCTGAGGGCTTGACCAAAGGCGGAGAAAAGCGGGAGCGCCGTGGGGATGCAGGGAAGGGGAGAATCCCCGGAGCTGCATGGGCACGGTGCGGAAGGTTTGCGGAGCAAACACACCGAAAGAGCGGGGCTCTTGAGGTGACCGTTTTTCGGAGCGTATGCATTAGTATAAAATCTGTATGAAGTTTTGAGGGTACATGCCCAATAATCCTCGATAGCTCAATGGTAGAGCCCGCGGCTGTTAACCGCGTTGTTGCAGGTTCGAGTCCCGCTCGGGGAGTTTTCAGAAAATCAGCGCATTCGGTCATGATTGACACCGGATGCGTTTTTATTTGGCCGGATCACAGTCAATGCCGACGGAGCGAGAACTTATCCTTGACAAGTCTCTGCAATTCCGATATGCTTTGATTGTTGAAATTTGTTTGAATATCAAAGTAAATGATGAAAATGATGAAAAGGTGAGGGTAAGCGATGGCGATGTTTGAGAATCTCAGAAAGAAAGTGAATATCCCGATTCCCGGCATAGGGAAATCGGCGGATAAAACCGAAGGCGGTTCCGGAAAGTACGAGGAGGCGGTCGCGAGACCGCAGAATAAAGTCCGTCCCTGCAAGAAATGCGGGGCTTCCATTACCGGCCGTGAGGTAAGAGAAAATTATTACATCTGTCCGTACTGCGGCGGATATTACCGTGTCCATGCGTACCGCAGAATCGAGATGATTATTGATAAGGGTACGTTTGAAGAGTGGGACAGTGATATGCCGATCGTGGATCCTCTGGATTTTCCGGATTATAAAGAGAAGGTGGAAGCGGCACGAGAGAAGACGAACCTTAATGAAGCTGTGGTTACCGGGCGTGGAAAGATCAATGGCTACGACACGGTCATCGGCGTCTGCGACAACCGGTATCTGATGAGCAGCATGGGTCACAATATGGGTGAGAAGATCGCGCGGGCAGTGGAGCGCGCGACAAAAGATCGTCTTCCGGTGATTATCTATGCGGCTTCCGGCGGAGCCCGGATGCAGGAGGGGATGATCTCGCTGATGCAGATGGCGAAGACATCCGCGGCGTTAAAGCGTCATTCGGAGGCGGGGCTTCTGTTTATCAGCTTTCTGACGGAGCCGACGACCGGCGGTGTGACCGCCAGCTTCGCGATGCTTGGCGATATTATTCTCGCGGAGCCGGGCGCATTGATCGGATTTGCGGGTCCGCGCGTGATCGAGCAGACGATCGGACAGAAACTGCCGGAGGGCTTCCAGCGGGCAGAGTTCCAGCAGGATCACGGTTTTGTTGACCGCATCGTAGAGCGGAAGGATCAGAAGGATGTGCTTGGGAATCTTCTGCGCCTGCACAGTACGGAGCATAGCTGGCAGCGTTGGAATGAAGAGGAGATGAGCCGGCCGGATCCGCAAGAGTTTTTCGCCCGGGCTGCGTCAAATCTTCCGGTTGGCGAGTCGGAAAAAACGAAGAGTCGGCGCGCACCGTTCTCCGGAGAGATGAGCCAGAAGGTGTTGAATAAAATCACCGGTCGCCATCATGAGCCGTGGGATGTGGTTCACCAGTCGAGAAAAGTCGGACGCCCCACATCGATTTCTTATATGGAGACGATATTCGGAGATTTCATGGAATTGCACGGAGACCGGTATTTTGCGGATGATGAGGCAATTGTCGGCGGCATTGCATCCTACTGCGGGATGCCCGTCACGGTGATCGGTCAGGAGCGCGGAAGAGATTCTCAGGACAGCATCAAGCGCAAATTCGGTATGCCGTCGCCGGAGGGCTACCGCAAGGCGTTGCGTCTGATGAAGCAGGCGGAAAAGTTTAACCGTCCGATCATATGTTTCGTGGATACTCCGGGTGCATATCCGGGCATGGAAGCCGAGGAGAGAGGCCAGGGCGAGGCGATCGCGCGCAATCTGTTTGAGATGTCGGATCTCACGGTTCCGGTTTTAAGCATTATCATCGGCCAGGGAGGAAGCGGCGGCGCTCTTGCGCTTGCGGTTGCCAATGAAGTGTGGATGATGGAGAATGCCACCTACTCGATCCTGTCGCCGGAAGGCTTTGCCTCTATATTATGGAAGGATTCCAAAAAGGCGGATGAGGCGGCGAAGGTGATGAAGATCACAGCGGAGGATCTCTATAAGCTCGGGACAATTGAGCGGATTATTGTCGAGGATGAACCGGCTTCCGCGGAGAATCTGCCGCAGCTTTGCAGCATCATTGACAGTCACATGAGGAACTTCTTTGCGGTGTGCGCAAAGAAGACTCCTCAGGAGCTGGCTGATCAGAGATATGATCGCTTTAGAAATTATTGATTCAGATTCGGTTACTGTTTCTCCAGATCCCCATTTTTTCGGCTTCTGTGATGAGCTCGTCACGGAAGTCAGGATGGGCGATGGAGATGAGAGCTTCTGCTCTCTGCCATGTGGAAAGACCCTTTAGATTTACCATTCCGTATTCGGTGACTACATAGTGGGTGTTGCTGCGCGTCGCGGTGACGACAGAGCCGTTGGGCAGAGTCGGAAGGATACGGGACTGCAGCTCGCCGTTGCGGGTTTTGAATGTGGACGAACAGCAGATAAAGCTTTTACCGCCCTTGGACAGATAAGCGCCAAGGACAAAATCCAACTGACCGCCCGCACCGCTGATGTGGCGAAGCCCGGAGGTCTCAGAGCTGATTTGACCGAACAGATCGACATTGACGGCATTGTTAATGGAGATAAAGTTATCCAGAGCCGCAATTTGACGGATATCATTGACATAATCTACCGGTGCAGCCATGCATGCGGGGTTGTTGTCTATGTAATCATATAATTTTTTGGAACCGGCTGCAAAGGCATAGGTCTGACGGCCACGGTCGATATTCTTCCGGGAACCGTTGATTTGCTCCTGCTCTGCCATATCTACGAATGCGTCGACATACATTTCCGTATGTACGCCGAGATCTTTCAGGTCGGAGGATGCGATCTGGGAACCGACTGCGTTCGGCATACCGCCGATTCCGAGCTGGAGGCAGGCGCCGTCAGGAATCTCGGGAACGATCAATCTCGCTACGGCCTGATCGACTTCGGTTGCCGGTGCAGCACTCAGTGTTCCGATCGGCGGATTCTCTCCTTCGACAATATGGTCAACGCGGGAGATATGGATACCTTCTTCCACACCGCCCAGACAGTGGGGCATATTTTTGTTCACTTCGACGATAACGATATCCGCTTTCCGGCACAGTTGTTCCATGTGTGTCGGGCTCGGACCGAAATTGAAATAGCCATGGGCGTCCATCGGAGCGACCTGGAACATGGCGACATGGATCGGCTCGACATTTTCGGCATAGTATCTGGGAAGCTCTGAAAAACGCAGGGGTGAATGGAAGGCAAAGCCTTCTGCCAGCGCTTTGCGGTCGGCACCGGTTGTATGCCAGGAGTTCCAGGTGAAGTGCGCGCCCGGATTCTCGATATCAAAGATTGCCGGACGCCACAGAGGAACAGCCCCCCGGATCTTAACGTCCTCCAGCATCGGAAGTCGCGCTGCCAGTGCTTTGTCCAGGGTAACGGGATGTCCCGTACAGAAGCCGTAATCTACCCAGTCGCCGCTGCGGACTTCCTTTACGGCTTCCTCAGCGGAGCATAATTTTGTCGCATAGTCAGTTTCATAGTTCATAGAAATAAGCCACCTTTCCTTTTGTATTTTTACTAAAATCAGTCAGAAGAGAGATTTGAGGACTCACCTGCCTCAGTATAACACAAAACCGATCATGTAGAAAGCGTTCAAAATATAGTTTTGTGAAGAAACCGGCTGAAAAATGCGATGGCACAATTAATTGTGAACTTTTGAAAAATGAAGTGGACTTTTTGATAAATACGCGTTATAATAACCTAGCAGTTTATAAAAATTTTTATATTGTTTATTTCCACTATCGTATTTATCGGAGAGAAGGAGGGATAGAAATGGAAGTAAAAGATTATCTGGTAGGCGATATGAGGGATCCGGATCGCTACATAGCGATGATGTCCCGCGGCGGACTGAGCAAGATGCCGCCGTTGATCATTACCTGCGCAATCACTGGGGATTACATGGACAGGAGGCGAATCCTGCTTTACCTGAGATGATTGATGATCAGGTACAGTCTGCGTATGATGCGTACAATGCAGGCGCGAGCATGATTCATATCCACCGCAGGAATCCGGAGAACCCCATGGAGATGTCATGGAAGTGGGAGGAGTTTGCGGAGATCAACCATGCGGTTCGCGCAAAGTGCCCGGATGTCATTATTAACAACACCTGCCTTTGCGGCCGCAGAGTTTTCCTGGAGGAGGGCAGAATCGGAGATATGATGCTGGCCTCGATCAAGGCGAGACCTGAGGTGGCAAGTATTGATATCCATTGCTTCTGTGAGGATATGCCGATGAAGGCCAGAAAGGCTCCGCTGTTTGGCCGTGATGAGGACGGACTGTTAAGTTTTACTACATGATGGCACCGGATGAGGCGAAATACTCGGTAGAGCTGATGAATGAGTATGGGATCAAGCCTGAGTTTGAGATGTACGACATTCAGGATGTGAAGTATCTGAACCGCCTGATCCAGCAGGGCGTTTTGGATGATCCGTACTGGTGCTCCATGTTGTTCAATGGTAACGGCACGGTAGCGACACCGGATATGGTTATTCAGGCAAACAACGTTCTGCCCGGCAAGAGCCTGCTGAATGTTATCGGTGTAGGCGCGGCGCAGTTCCCGATGCTGGCTATGGGCATCATTCTGGGACAGCATGTACGTGTCGGTCTTGAGGATAACGTATTTTACGGACCGCATCGGCCTGCAAAGAGCAATGCCGAGATGGTAGAGCGTGTGGTACGCCTGGCTGAGGCTCTCGGCCGCAGGGTTGCGACACCGGAGGAAGCCCGTCAGATGATGGGACTTGGAGCACCGAGATCTTACTAAGCCATACTGATGGTATGTGC
>JAJPYF010000036.1 GCA_021205085.1 Clostridiales bacterium
GAAGCTGTTATATGTCCAATCCGAATGATATTAAGCTGTCATGAATAATTCAGGCCAAATATTCCGTCGTTTCATGAATCCCATTTTTCAAATCATTATAGTTTGCTCTGACCAGTGCATTCCGAAAATACCATGCGTTTTCTGCAAAAATATTGTTTGTTGCATCAAAACCAAGCGTGCGAAGATACTTAATAAAGAATACCGCCGTTGTTCTTGTATTCCCCTCGCCAAACACATGTATCTGCCACAATCCGGATACGAACACTGCAAGATGACGGATAATTTCATCCATCGAAAGGTTTCGATAAGAAAAGTTTTTCTCCCTTAAGAAATCGTAATCTAAGGTTGCCCGCAATTCTGAGGCGCTGCCATAGAGTACGCTCGCCCCATTCAGCACCCATTCCTTTTTTGTAATATTATAATCGCGGATCTGGCCCGCATGAGAATAAATACCGGTAAACAATTTTCGATGGATAGAAATATACTCATTTGGCGTAAAACTAAACGCTCGTTCGGATAACAATGCCGCTATCCGCGCGGAAACCTTGTCAGCCTCCTCCGTCCGATCTTCTGAATTGTGAACGGGATTTTCCTCATAGTAAGACTGTAAAAGCGCGTTTGCCTCGTCCAAGGTTATTTCGCCCTCAATATTCCGAACAGCAGTGTGCACCAGATATTCCGATGGTTTCAGCCCATCGACAGCCTGGAGGCCGATTGCCGTATGCCATGCGTAGCCTTTGTCCCGTTTTTCCGGTTCAGACTCTCTGATATATTCCTTAAACGGATCCTGATTCACGCTATCCCACCTCTCTGTTGCCACTTCTGATATTCGTACAATTTCATAATGGCATCAATGATTCGTCAATGCTCTCATCACCTCTGCCACATTCTCACACTGCATGAGTCCGCTCATAACACAGACCTCCGCCGCCCCCGCGCGGCAGACCTCCGCCGCATTATCCGGGGTAATCCCGCCAATCGCATAGACCGGAATGTCGACAGCCCTGCAGACCTCCCGCAGGAAGTCCAACCCGCGCCCCGGCAAACCCTTCTTGCAGTCCGTGGCAAAAATATGCCCCGCCGTGAGATACGTGCAGCCAAGCCGCTGCGCCTCCATGGCATCCTCCACGGAGTGGCAGGACGCGCCGAGAACAGCAAACTGTTTTTTCTGTGTCTCTGACATGCCTCGCAATACGGAAAGCGGCGCATGGAATGCCTCCGCATGCAGGTTTTCTGCCGCACCCACAAACGTATGGAGGATACACCGGACGCCGTATCGTGCACAGATCTCCATGGCCTGCCCCGCCAGCGCCTCATACTCTGCCTCTGGGAGATCCCTCTCCCGCAGGATGATTCCGGCGGGGTGACATTCTGCGATTTCAGTAATTTTCTGCAGAAACAGCGGATTCCAATCCCGCTCCGCATCGTATCCCCGGATCAGCTTCCGGTTCGTGACACAGATGATGTCTGATCCGTGCCATTCATGTTCCGTTCTTTCCATTCGATTCATGACTTTTTGACCCAATACTGATGATGATACCCACGGATTGCTCCGCAAAAACCGCTCCCGCAATCCTCAAAACACTCAGAATTCGCTCATTTTGCCCAAAAATCGGACAAAATGGCTACTTCTTCGTGTTTTGGCGGGTCCCAATGTCATGAATCGGACCGCAAGCGCTCCATTCATGACTTTTTGACCCTGGTATCATACATAAAGGTAATCGTTCAGCACCGGCTGCAGACCCGCGTCGGACATCTCCGCGTACATCCGCGTGAGGCTCCGTCCGTCATTGATCTCGAACTGCTCGTCGCCCGCCTCCCCGTCGGTCTCCTTCCCGGTATATTTGCTCTCATGGTCGCCGATTCCCGTGGAAACTCCGGCGGAAACCTTTGTCGCGGCGATCTTCACAATGCCGTTCCGGAATGCCGCGCTCTCCCTGGAGGAGACGGTAATTCCGACGAAGGGCATGAAAATCCGGTACGCGCAGAGCACCTGACAGAGCTGCTTTTCTCCCACATCCAGCGGATTGATCTTGTCATTGTTGATAATCGGGCACAGTCTCGGACAGGACAGCGACATCTCCGCCTGCGGGTACTTTCTCTGAAGATAATACACATGCAGCGCGCTGGCGAGCGCATCCTTCCGGAAATCCGCCAGCCCCAGAAGCGCAGAAAAACCGACGCCGCGCATGCCGCCTCTCAGGGCGCGCTCCTGCGAATCAAAACGATACGGCCACACCCGCTTGTGCCCCAGCAGGTGAAGGGTCTCATATTTATCCGAGTCATAGGTTTCCTGAAACACGGTCACATAGTCCACCCCGCACTCGTGGAGATAGCGGTACTCATCCGTGTTGACCGGATAAATCTCCACACCCACCATGCGAAAATACTTCCGTGCCAGACGACAGGCCTCCCCGATATACTCCACGCTGCTCTGCGCGCGGCTCTCTCCGGTGAGAATCAGGATCTCCTCCATCCCGCTGTCCGCGATCACCTTCATCTCATGGTCAATCTGATCCATGTCCAGCTTCATCCGCGTGATCTGATTGTAACAGTTAAACCCGCAGTAAACGCAGTAATTTTCACAGTAGTTCGCGATATAGAGCGGCGTGAACATATAGACCGTGTTGCCGAAATGCTTACTCGTCTCCACCCTTGCCCGCTGCGCCATCTCCTCCAGAAACGGCTCCGCCGCCGGGGAGAGAAGCGCCTTGAAATCCTCCACCGAACAGGTCTCATGGTCCAGCGCCCGCCGCACATCCGCCGCAGTGTACGCAGAATAATCGTAGCTGTCCATCTGGCTGATCACTTTTTCACAAATATCCGACTCAATCTGCTCCATCCCCGGAAGGTACTCCATATGGTTTTTCCGGGAAGAGGGGTCGGTCTCAAGGCGATGCTTTTTCTCCAATGCCGTCTCGGATAAAAATTCTGAATCGATAAAAAACTGATTTTCCACTTTTGTCATCTCCTTCTTAATCCCGCAGAAATCCCGTCAGCGGATCCGACGCGGACGCGCCACGGACAAGCACTCTGCCGAGTCCGGACAGGTAAGCCTTACGTCCCGCCTCAATCGCCTGCCGGAAAGCGTTTGCCATCAGCGGGAGATCCCCCGCCGTCGCAAGCGCGGTGTTCGCCATAATGGCGGCAGCGCCCATCTCCATCGCCTCACAGGCCTGGGATGGTCTGCCAATACCGGCGTCCACGATGATGGGAAGGTCGATCTCGTCAATCAGGATCTGGATAAACTCTTTCGTCGCCAGCCCCTTGTTGGAGCCGATGGGGGAGCCGAGCGGCATGATCGACGCTGCCCCCGCGTTCACCAGATCGCGAGCCGCATTCAGGTCGGGATACATGTACGGCATGACCACGAAGCCCTCCTTTGCCAGAATCTCCGTCGCCCGTATGGTCTCCTGATTATCCGGAAGCAGGTACTTGGAATCCCGCATAATCTCGATTTTCACAAAGTCGCCGCAGCCGAGTTCTCTCGCCAGCCGCGCGATCCGCACCGCCTCATCGGCGTTTCGCGCGCCGGAGGTGTTGGGCAGAAGCGTCACGCCCTCCGGAATGTAATCCAATATATTCTCCTGATCCTTTGTGTTGGCACGGCGCACCGCCAGCGTGATGATCTGGGCGCCCGCGTCCCGCACGGCAGCCTCGATCAGGCGCAGGGAATATTTGCCGGAGCCCAAAATGAAGCGGGAGGTGAACTCCCGGCCTCCGATAATTAATTTGTCGTCTGTATTCATAAAATTTATCCTCCTTACAATTTTTATCAATTTTCTCCCGCCAGAATCCGCAGTACCGCATGAGCCTGATGCGCGGCGCAGAGCATGACCCGTGTGGAGAACAGCCCGTTTCCGTCGGCCACATCGCTGACGCCGTCTCCGCAGAGCCAGAACCGCTCCGTGACCTGTCTGGTCTGAATGTCATTGGCCGGGCCGAGGCCCGCCATGCCGGAAGCCGCCACCAGATATTTCTCCGGCAGCTTCTGCAGAGCCCCCTCGGCCAGCATCGCCTTGGCCTCCGGATCGTCAAATGCCTCGCAGATGACATCCGCGTCCGCGAGCAGCCGTTCGAGATTGTCCGGGCTGATCCGGCAGGAATACCGCGTGAGCCGGATGTAAGGCGCGATCTCCAGCAGATTCCCGGCCAGCGCGTCTGTCTTGCACATGCCGATCTGATCAGCTTTGTACTGCTGCCGGTGAAGATTGGTGACATCCACCCGGTCAAAATCAATGAGAATCAGCCGGCCGACCCCTGCCCGCGCCAGCGAGATCGATATGTTGGAGCCGAGCCCGCCCAGCCCGCAGACCGCGACCGTGCTCTCCGACAGTTTTTTTACAAGTTCTCTGCCCTGACGGCGCTCCAGCGCCCGCCGCATTTCTTTTTGAGTCGGAACTGTCATTTCAGCCACCTCCCACGAAACTGACGACCTCAATCTCGTCGCCATCCTCCAAAACGATGTCCGCGTACTCTGCCTTCGGCACGATGGCGCCGTTTCGCTCCACCGCCACCCGCTTCTCATCGTAACCGGCCGAGGCGAGATAATCGCGTAACATCCGGCCCGCCGCCTCGCAGGCTTCTCCGTTGATTTTTACCATAATGTCCTCCCTACTATGAAAGCCCAAGAATTCAAGCCGTTAGGCGCAGAATGATTGGCTGCTTTCATGTATGCATGCGTCGCTTAGCGAAGCCGAGCAGACCGCGACGGCTGAGCTTAGCATAGTCGCTTACTCCGATTCTCCACGATGTAAATGGAAATGAAAACGGCAGGCCTCCGGTCTGGAAGCCTCCCGTCAATGTCTAAGAAATATATCCTCTCATTCACATCCCTACGTTGGCATTATCCAAATCAGGTCAACGGGTCGAGGGATAACTCCCTCCTCTCAGCCCGCCTCACGGGCTCCCCTGAATACTGGTATTATACAACCGCAGACGGGGAAATACAAGGGGAAATTGTG
>JAJPYF010000018.1 GCA_021205085.1 Clostridiales bacterium
CGCCGGCTGGCCGTTTTAAAACGCATCACTGGCCGCCGGCCGGCGCAAATTGCACCTGTGTGCCAATCGTGGTTTCCAATGCGGCTGATGCCGCAGGTTTTACATTACCAGATACCGAGTATATGCTGCATGGATAGCGAGGCTTTTGATCTGGGAAAAGCGACGATGGAATATGATGGAGTAGATATTGTTATCTATGATAAAGAAACGCTGGCTTGATGATGAAGTCGAGGTTGTAACAGTAGAGTTGTTGAACTTTATGAGGAGACTTTGAGAGGCTAATTTTATATAACAAAAACCCTTGACACAGTCATAATGAGTGCTATAATAGACACAAACACATGAACAATCGTTCAAATGAAAATATGAACAGAGAAAGGGAGAAAGAAATGAAGAAGACTTACAAGATCGATGTGGACTGTGCGAACTGTGCAAACAAGATGGAGGAGGCTGCCAACAAAACAACCGGCGTGAAATCCGCCACTGTCAATTTTATGACGCTGAAGATGATTGTGGAGTTTGAGGAGGGGCAGGATCCGAAGGCCGTGATGCCGGTGGTGTTGAAGAACTGCAGAAAGGTCGAGGACGACTGCGAGATTTTCTTTTGACATGACAGAGTGAGGAAGTATCATGAATAAGAAGCAGAAAAAGGTTTTAATCCGGATTATTCTGTCGGCGGCGCTGATGGTGGTTTTTGCCCTCCTTCCGTTTGAGGGTTATCTGCGGCTGGCGTTTTTCCTGATTCCCTACCTGATCATCGGATATGACATTCTGCGCAAGGCGTTCAAGGGTATCGGGCACCGGCAGGTATTTGACGAGAATTTCCTGATGGCGGTGGCGACGATCGGCGCGATCATTCTGGGGGAGTACGTTGAGGGCGTGGCCGTCATGCTGTTTTATCAGGTGGGAGAGTTTTTCCAGAGCTATGCTGTGGGGAAAAGCCGACGCAATATCAGCGAGCTCATGGATATCCGCCCAGACTATGCCAACATCGAGCGGGACGGGGCGCTGGAGCGCGTGGACCCGGACGAGGTGGAGGTCGGCACGGTCATCGTGGTGCAGCCGGGAGAAAAGATTCCCATCGATGGAACGGTGGTCTCCGGCAGCTCTGCGCTCAACACCAGCGCGCTGACCGGGGAGAGCGTTCCGCGCAGTGTCTCAGAGGGCGAGGAGGTTATCAGCGGCTGCATCAATCTGTCCGGTGTGCTGCGGATTCAGACAACGCGGGAGTTTGGGGAATCCACCGTGTCCAAGATTCTGGAGCTGGTGGAAAACTCGACTTCCAGAAAGTCCCGTTCAGAGAATTTTATTTCAAAGTTTGCCAGATATTATACCCCTGCGGTCTGTGCGCTGGCGCTGGTGCTGGCAATCCTTCCGCCGCTGGCCCGTCTTTGCATGGGAGCCGCGCCGGAGTGGAGCACATGGATATACCGCGCATTGACATCGCTGGTCATTAGCTGTCCCTGTGCGCTGGTCATCAGCATTCCGCTGAGCTTTTTTGCCGGCATCGGCGGAGCAAGCAGTCAGGGAATCCTGATCAAAGGCTCCAACTATCTGGAGACATTATCCCAGACGAAATGTGTGGTTTTTGACAAGACCGGCACGATGACAAAGGGCGTCTTTGAGGTCAGGGGGATTCATCACAGCGCGATGCCGGAGGAACAGTTGCTGGAATACGCGGCCTATGCCGAGTGCGCGTCCTCCCATCCCATCAGCAAGAGTCTGCAGCAGGCTTACGGGAAACCCATCGACCGGATTCGCGTGACAGAGATTCAGGAAATCAGCGGCCGGGGCGTGACTGCACAGGTGGACGGACACAGTGTGGCAGCGGGAAATGCGAAGCTGATGCGGGAGATGGATGTCTCCTATGCGGACTGTCATGAGACGGGAACCGTGGTGCATATGGCTGTGGACGGCGCATATGCAGGTCATATTCTGATTTCTGATATCATTAAGCCGCACGCGAAGGAAGCGGTTCGGGAGCTGAAACGCGCCGGAATCGCGCAGACCGTGATGCTCACCGGCGACGCGGAGAATGTGGCTGTGCAGGCGGCGGAGGAACTCGGAATCGATGCGGTGTACGGAGAACTCCTCCCTGCGGACAAGGTGGCGAAGATGGAGGCGCTTCTGGCCGCAAAACGGGAGCAGGACAAAATCGCTTTCGTCGGTGACGGCATTAACGATGCGCCGGTTCTCTCTCTGGCGGATATCGGAATCGCCATGGGCGCGCTCGGGTCGGATGCAGCGATCGAGGCGGCCGACATCGTACTGATGGATGACGATCCTCTGAAAATTTCCAAGGCGATCAAAATCTCCCGGAAGTGCATCCGCATCGTCTACCAGAATATGTACTTCGCCATCGGCGTCAAAGTGCTCTGCCTGATTCTCGGCGCCTTCGGCGTGGCAAACATGTGGATGGCAATCTTCGCGGATGTGGGAGTGATGATCATTGCCGTGCTCAATGCGGTGCGAGCGCTATTTGTGAAGATGTTATGACAAACCTTGTTTTTTTCGATAAAATGCTTTAATATTGAATGAAATTCGGAAAAAGACAGCAAGAAAGGAGTCCGACAGAATGCAAAATCATGATGTGGAAGTCTGTGACACCATCGAGGTGCACGAGGAACTGGTAAAAAAAGTGATGGCGAACATGCCGGAGGAGACCGAGCTGTACGATCTGGCGGAGCTGTTCAAGATTTTCAGCGATTCATCCAGGATACGGATTTTATTCGTGCTTTTCGAGGCCGAGGTCTGTGTCTGCGATCTGGCAAAAATGCTGAATATGTCACAATCGGCGGTCTCCCACCAGCTCCGCATCCTGAAACAGAGCAAGCTGGTGAAAAACCGCCGGGAGGGAAAATCTATTTTCTATTCGCTGGCAGATGACCATGTACGAACGATCATCGCGCAGGGGAGAGACCATATAGAGGAGGATTAGGTCGCTTTACTCTACGGAGTAGTTCGGAGCCTCCTTGGTGATGTGAATGTCATGCGGATGGCTCTCCTTCAGGGAGGCAGCGGAGATCTTCACAAATCTGCTCTTCTCAATGAGATCCGGGATCGTGGGAGCGCCGCAGTAGCCCATGCCGGAGCGGATGCCGCCGACTAACTGGAAAATGGTATCCTCCACGCTGCCCTTGTAGGCGACCCGGCCCTCAACACCTTCCGGAACCAGCTTTTTCGCGTCCTCCTGGAAATAGCGGTCCTTGCTGCCGTTTTCCATGGCGGCGAGAGATCCCATGCCGCGGTAGACCTTGTACTTACGGCCCTGATAGAGCTCGAAGTCGCCGGGAGCCTCGTCGCATCCGGCAAACATGGAGCCCATCATGCACACGCTGGCGCCTGCCGCGAGCGCCTTGGTCATGTCGCCCGAATATTTGATTCCGCCATCTGCGATGATGGGGATGTTGTATTGGCTGGAGACAGAGTAGCAGTCCATGATCGCGGTAATCTGCGGAACGCCGATGCCCGCCACAACGCGGGTTGTGCAGATGGAGCCCGGGCCGATGCCGACCTTGACCGCATCCGCGCCTGCCTCGATCAGCGCCTTTGTGGCAGCGCCGGTGGCTACATTTCCGGCGATGACCTGAAGGTCAGGGAATGTCGCTTTGATCTGGCTGACTGCGTTCAGGATGTTTTTGGAGTGGCCGTGGGCAGAGTCGACGACGATGACATCTACCTGTGCATTCACAAGCGCAGCCACGCGGCTCATCATATCATGGGTAATGCCCACGCCCGCACCGCAGAGCAGGCGGCCCTTCGCATCCTTGGCAGACAGCGGGTATTTGATCTGCTTCTCAATATCTTTGATCGTAATCAGACCCTTTAATTTGAAATCATCATCTACAATCGGGAGTTTTTCCTTTCTGGATTTTGCAAGGATGGCTTTTGCATCCTCCAGGGAAATGCCCTCTTTGGCGGTGACAAGACCGGTGCTGGTCATGCACTCGCTGATTTTCTTGCTGTAGTCGGTCTCAAACTTCAGGTCACGGTTGGTAATGATGCCGACCAGAGTCCCGTCCGCCTTGATGATCGGGACACCGGAGATCCGGAACTTGGCCATGAGGTTGTCCGCGTCGCGCAGCGTGTGGTCTGCGGAGAGGGAGAACGGGTCGGTGATGACGCCGTTTTCGGAACGCTTTACCTTGTCGACTTCCTCGGCCTGGGCCTCGATGGACATGTTCTTGTGGATGATGCCGATGCCGCCCTGTCTGGCCATGGCGATCGCCATTCTGTGCTCGGTTACCGTGTCCATGCTGGCACTCATCATGGGAATGTTCAGCGTGATTTGGTTGGTCAGTTTGGTTGTCAGGTCGATCATGTTGGGTGTTACCTCCGAATAGGCCGGAACCAGTAACACGTCGTCAAAAGTAATTCCTTCACCGATGATTTTTGCCATCTCTTTCTCCTCTCTTGCGCCCGTACAGTGCCTGAAAGATGCACGACTGTGCGCCACACAAAGACAATTCTGTTAAAACGTTTTTTCTAATTATAGTGACTGGTTTTGACAATGTCAACGATTTTTATTTCCATTTGAATGGTTTTGTGCTATGCTAAAAACGACCGCAGCCTGAACAGGCGGAACGGATGGATGAGGAGGGTTATGTCATATGCGGTTTCGACCGTGCATCGATATCCACAACGGAAAGGTAAAGCAGATTGTGGGCGGGACGCTCCGTGACGCGGGGGATACCGCGGAGGAGAATTTTGTCTCCGGTCAGGATGCCGCTTTTTACGCGAATCTGTACCGGCGGCATCAGATTGCGGGCGGACATGTGATCATGCTGAATGCGCAGGATTCTCCTTATTATAATGAGACAAGACATCAGGCTATGGAGGCGCTCGCGGCTTATCCGGGCGGTCTGATGGCGGGCGGCGGCATCACCCCGGCGAATGCAGCGGCATTTCTGGAGGCCGGAGCCAGCCACGTGATCGTCACCTCATGGGTGTTTCGGGATGGGATGGTAAGCTATCCCGCACTGAAAGAGCTCTGCGCGGTCACCGGGCGGGAGCGGCTGGTTCTCGATGTGAGCTGCCGGAAGCGGGACGGCGCCTACTACATTGTCACCGACCGCTGGCAGAAATTCACCGACGAGCGGATCACAGAGCGCCTCTTAGACGATCTCTGCGGATACGCGGATGAGTTTCTCATCCATGCAGTCGATGTGGAGGGCAAAGCCTCCGGCATCGAGCGCGAGTTGGTTGAGCTGCTGGGAGACTGGCACCGGATCCCCATCACCTACGCCGGCGGCGTCGGCAGTATGGATCATCTGCGGCAGCTGCGGGAGTGGGGGCAGGATCATCTGGATGTCACCGTCGGCAGCGCCCTCGATCTTTTCGGAGGCAGTTTAAAATTGCAGGAAGTGTTGGATTTTATGCAGAATATAGATAGAAGGAGGAAACCATGAGCAAATACACGAAGCAGGACATCATGCAAATGATCGAGGAGGAAGATGTAGAGTTTATCCGCCTCCAGTTCACGGATATCTTTGGAAGACTGAAAAACGTAGCGATCACCAGCAGCCAGTTGGAGAAGGCGCTGGACAACCGCTGTATGTTCGACGGGTCTTCCATTGAGGGATTTGTCCGCGTCGAGGAGTCGGATCTTTACCTTCACCCCGATCTGGACACCTTTACGATCTTTCCGTGGCGGCCGCAGCAGGGGAAGGTTGCACGGTTTATCTGCGATATCTTCACTCCGGAAGACGTTCCCTTTGAGGGGGATCCCCGTCTGGTCTTGAAACGGGTTATCGCACAGCTGGAGAAGATGGGCTACAGCTTCGAGATCGGTCCGGAGTGTGAGTTTTTCCTTTTTAACACGGACGATAACGGACGCCCCACGACAGAGAGCGGGGAGATGGCCGGGTATTTTGAGATGGGTCCCAATGATCTGGGCGAGAATGCCCGCCGTGACATGGTGCTGACGCTGGAGGATATGGGGTTTGAGATTGAGACCTCCCACCACGAGGCGGCGCCGGGACAGCATGAGATTGATTTCAAATACGAGCCTGCGGTGCACGCGGCGGACAATATCATGACGTTTAAGCTGGCGGTCAAAACCATCGCGAAACGGCACGGTCTCTATGCGACCTTTATGCCGAAGCCGAAATCCGGTGTCAACGGCTCCGGCATGCACATCAATATGTCCCTCTCCAAAGACGGAAAGAATCTTTTTTCCGACCCGGAGGATGAGAACGGATTGAGCCGGGAGGCATATTATTTTATCGGAGGACTGATGCGCCACGTCTACGGCATGAGCGCTGTCACAAATCCGCTGGTCAATTCCTACAAACGGCTGGTGTCCGGTTTTGAGGCGCCGGTTCACATCGCGTGGTCGGTCAAAAACCGCAGCCCGCTGATCCGGATCCCGTCGCAGCGGGGAGGCGGCATGCGCATCGAGCTTCGCAGTCCGGATTCCGCGGCAAACCCTTATCTGGTGATCGCGCTCTGCCTTGCGGCGGGCATGGATGGGATCGAGCACAAGATTCTTCCGCCGGAGAGTATCCGGAAAAATATTTATGAGCTGTCTGAGGAGGAGTGCCGTGAGCTGGAGATCCGCCAGCTTCCGGCGAATCTGCATGACGCGCTGGACGCTATGGAAGAGGATCCGTTTGTCCGCGATGTCCTCGGCGATCATATCACGGAGGCTTATCTTGCGGCCAAGCGGAAAGAGTGGGACGCTTACTGCCGGACGGTCAGCGAATGGGAAGTGAACGAATACCTGAATAAATATTAAGGCGAAAAGGGCGGCGGAAGTTTGACAGGAATTATTGTTGCGTTTCCCCGGATGGATGTCGGGAAAAAAATAAAAACCATACTGGTTCGGAGCGGTTTTCAGGTGATCGCGGTCTGCGCCAGCGGCGCACAGGTCATCCAGGAGGCAAACAGTCTGGAGGACGGGGTTGTTGTGTGCAGCTATCGTCTGCCGGACATGATTTACCGTGAGCTGAAGGAGTATCTTCCGGCCGGTTTTCAGATGGTCACGATCACCTCGCGGGATGACTGGGCGGAGAACGGGGACGCGGATGTGGTCAGCCTCTCGCAGCCGCTCAAGGTTCACGAGCTTGTGGCTACCATGGAGATGGTTACATATAATCTCCAGCGTGCGAGGAAACGGCGGCGGCAGCAGCCGAGACAGCGCACGGCGGGGGAGCAGGAGCTGATCACACGCGCAAAGAGCATTCTCATGAGCCGGAACAATATGACCGAGCAGGAGGCGCACCGCTATCTGCAGAAGACGAGCATGGACAACGGGACCAGCTTTACGGAGACCGCACAGATGATACTGAGTATGATGGATTTTTAAGCTGCCGTGCGCAGTGACATAAAATAAATAATAATTGAAGGAGAGAATACAATGTACAAGATCAATTACAACTACCAGAAGCTGCCGGGCAGCTATCTGTTCAGCACGATCGCAAAAAAGGTGAGGGAATATCAGGAGGCAAATCCGGAAAAGAATCTGATCCGCCTCGGCATCGGCGACGTGACCCAGCCGCTGGCTCCGGCGATCATCGACGCGCTGCACAGTGCGGTGGATGAGATGGGAAAGGCGGAGACATTCCGCGGATATGCACCGGATCTCGGATATGAGTTCCTCCGCAACGCCATCGCGGAAAATGATTACCGTGCGAGGGGCTGCGATATCAGTCCGGATGAGATTTTTGTCTCGGACGGTGCAAAGAGTGATTCCGCCAATATTCAGGAGATTTTCTCCGTGGAAAATAAGATTGCGGTCTGCGACCCGGTCTATCCGGTCTATGTGGATTCCAACGTCATGGCCGGCCGGACAGGCACCTATGATCCCGCGGCCGAGACATGGAGCGATGTGATCTACATGCCGTGCACGAAGGAGAACGGGTTTGTCCCCGCGTTTCCGGAGAAAACGCCGGACATGATCTACCTCTGCCTGCCGAACAACCCGACCGGGACGACGCTTACAAAGAGTCAGCTTCAGGAGTGGGTGGATTATGCGAACCGGGTCGGCGCGGTGATTCTCTATGACGGCGCATACGAGGCGTACATCTCCGAGGATGATGTGGCGCACACGATCTATGAGTGCGAGGGCGCAAAGACCTGCGCGATCGAGTTAAAGAGCTTTTCCAAGAACGCCGGATTTACCGGTGTCCGTCTGGGATACACGGTTGTCCCGAAGGAGTTGACCTGCGGCGGGGTTGCGCTCCACGGCATGTGGGCGAGACGTCACGGAACGAAGTTCAACGGTGCGCCCTATATTGTGCAGCGCGCCGGTGAGGCGGTTTACAGCGAGGCCGGAAAGGTGCAGTTAAAGGAGCAGGTGGCGTATTATATGAAAAATGCGGCCGCAATCAAGAGCGGGCTCACCGAGGCCGGATATGAGGTTTTCGGCGGTGTCAACGCGCCGTACATCTGGCTGAAGACGCCGGGGAATATGACATCATGGGAGTTTTTCGATTATCTTCTCTCGACCGCGAATGTGGTCGGCACGCCGGGCTCCGGATTCGGACCGAGCGGAGAGGGGTACTTCCGCCTGACCGCGTTCGGAACCTATGAGAACACGCTGGCAGCGCTGGAGCGGATCCGGAAAATGTAGTGTTTGACTTATGAAAAACGAAAGATGGCGCCGGACGAAATGCCGACGCCATCTTTTTCTTCTTTTTTTATCCGTTTTTCCGCATCGCCGCCCGCTTGCGCAGGGTGGGATCCAGAATTTTCTTTCGCAGCCGAAGGCTCTTCGGTGTGACCTCCAGCAGCTCATCCGTGTCGACGAAATCCAGCGCCTGTTCCAGACTCAGGATCCGGGGCGGTGTCAGTGTCAGCGCCTCGTCCGCAGAGGAGGAACGGGTGTTGGTCAGGTGTTTTTTCTTGCAGACATTCAGCTCGATGTCCTCCTGCCGGGAACATTCTCCCACGATCATGCCGGAGTAAACCTTCTCACCCGGTCCGATGAAGAGCGAGCCCCGCTCCTGTGCGGAGAAAAGTCCGTAGGTCACGGATTCTCCCGGCTCAAAGGCGATGAGGGAGCCGAGCTTCCGGTAGGTGATCTCCCCCTTGTAGGGCTCGTATCCGTCGAAAATGGTGTTCATGATACCGTTGCCCTTGGTGTCGGTGAGGAAGTCTCCCCGATAACCGATCAGCCCGCGGGAGGGGATGCGGAAGGTGAGGCGGGTGTAGCCGCCGCTGATGCCGCCCATATTCTGCAGCTCGCCCTTTCGCTGGCTGAGCTTCTCGATGACGACGCCCGAAAATTCGTCCGGAACATCCACATAGACCAGTTCCATGGGCTCCGTCTTTTTCCCGTTTTCATCGGTGTGGTAGAGCACCTCTGCCTTGGAAACAGCGAACTCATAGCCCTCGCGCCGCATGTTTTCGATCAGTACGGAGAGGTGCAGCTCGCCGCGCCCCGAAACCTTGAAGCAGTCGGCACTGTCTGTCTCCTCCACCCGGAGGGAGACATCCGTGTTTAACTCCCGGAACAGGCGGTCGCGGATGTGGCGGGAGGTGACATATTTGCCCTCCTGACCGGCCAGCGGGCTGTCGTTGACCAGAAAGTTCATGGCGATGGTCGGCTCGGAGATCTTCTGGAAGGGGATGGCGACCGGATGCTCCGGCGCACAGATGGTATCCCCGATATGGATATCCGCGATACCGGAAATGGCCACGATGGAGCCGATCTGCGCCTCCTTCACCTCTACCTTATTTAATCCGTCGAACTCGTACAGCTTGCTGATGCGGACCTTCCGGAGCTTGTCCGGCTCATGCGCGTTTACGATGACGGCATCCTGATTGATATGGATGGAGCCGTTGTCCACTTTGCCGATGGCGATCCGTCCCACATACTCGTTGTAGTCGATCGTGCTTACCAGAAGCTGGGTGTTGGCCTCGGGGTCTCCCTCCGGAGCCGGAATGTAGTTGAGGATCGTCTCAAACAGAGGCGTCATATCCTTCGCCTCCTCCGACAGATCCATGGTGGCATAGCCGTACTTCGCGGAGGCATAGACAAAGGGGCAGTCTAACTGCTCGTCCGAGGCATCGAGATCCATGAACAGTTCCAGCACCTCATCGATCACTTCCTCCGGGCGTGCCTCCGGCCGGTCGATCTTGTTGATGCAGACGATAACCGGCAGATCCAGCTCCAGTGCCTTCATCAGCACAAATTTGGTCTGGGGCATGGCGCCCTCGAACGCGTCGACCACCAGAACGACACCGTCCACCATTTTCAGCACGCGCTCTACCTCGCCGCCGAAATCAGCGTGGCCGGGCGTGTCCACGATATTGATCTTTGTTCCTTTATAAAAAACAGCCGTGTTTTTGGAGAGAATCGTAATGCCGCGCTCCCGCTCGATGTCGTTGGAATCCATGACGCGTTCCTGCACAGCCTGATTCTCACGGAAGACACCGGACTGCCGCAGCAGATCATCGACGAGCGTCGTCTTGCCGTGATCAACGTGTGCGATGATCGCGATGTTGCGGACGTCTTCTCTTTTTGTTTTCATATTCTGAATCCTGCCTTTCCTGCCTGATTATTTTTTTGCAAACAGTAACCATTATAATCACAAATATTTTTTTTGGCAAGAGCCGTGTGGTTATTGACAAAAATCGCGGGGATATCGCGGAATTTTACGCTAAGATACGAATAAACTGAAATCACAGGATAAGTACGTTTGAAGAAGGGAGTATACGCGAATGACGGATAAATTGTTTGAGAACAATCAGGTATCCATGACAGGGGAGATCGTCTCGGATTTCCGCTACAGCCATGAAGTTTTCGGGGAGGGATTTTATCTGGTGGAGATTGCGGTGAACCGCCTGAGCAACTACGCGGATTACATACCGCTGATGATCTCGGAGCGCCTCATCGACACGGAGCAGGATTACACGGGTCAGTTGGTGCACGTGACCGGCCAGTTCCGCTCCTACAACCGGCATGAGGAGAGAAAAAACCGGCTGATGCTGTCGGTTTTTGTCCGGGAAATCGAGTTTCCGGACGAGGTGGAGGAGGGGGAGAAAACCAACCAGATTTTTCTGGACGGATATCTCTGCAAGGAACCCATATACCGCAGGACGCCGCTCGGCAGGGAGATCGCGGATGTGCTGCTGGCAGTCAACCGGTCATACGGAAAATCAGATTACATACCCTGTATCTGCTGGGGGAGAAATGCGCGTTTTGCCTCCGGGTTTGAGGTGGGCAGCCATATCCGGATGTACGGACGGATCCAGAGCCGTGAATATGTAAAAAAGTTGGACGACGAGGAGACGGAGCGCCGCATTGCTTATGAGGTTTCCGTAAATAAGGTGGAACTGATCCCGGAGGAATAAACGGTTGTATTTTTTCTTCATATGTGTTATAACAAGTGAAAGTGTTTGCCTGCAGACAATTACGCATGGGAGGAAATAAAATGCCTGTTTTCAGAGGAGCGGGTGTCGCGATCGTGACACCGATGAAGAATAATTACGAAGTAGATTACGAGGCGCTTGAGGAGAATATCAACTATCAGATCGATAACGGGACCGACTGTATCATTATCACGGGTACGACGGGTGAGAGCGCCACACTGACCGAGCAGGAGCATGTGGATGTGATCCGCGCAGCCGTGGAGTTCACGAAGCACCGCATCCCGGTGATCGCCGGGACGGGGAGCAACTGCACGCGGACGGCGATCGAGCTCTCCAAAGCGGCGGATGACATCGGCGCGGACGGCGTGCTGGTCGTGACGCCTTATTACAATAAAGCGACGCAGGGCGGTCTGGCTGCTCACTATACTGCTGTCGCGAATGCGGTTAAGGTTCCCGTGATTATCTACAATGTGCCGTCCAGAACAGGATGCAATATCCTCCCGGCGACCGTGGCAAAGCTGACAAAGGAAGTGCCGAACATCGTGGGCATCAAGGATGCTACAGGCAATCTTGCCCAGGCGGCGCAGATGATGCATCTGTGCGACGGCAATCTGGAGCTCTACTCCGGCGAGGACGGTCAGGTGCTCCCGCTGCTCGCCATCGGCGGGATCGGCGTGATCTCTGTTCTCTCCAATGTCGCGCCGCGGCAGACCCATGACATGGTGATGGAGTATCTGGAGGGCGACCGCAAAAAGGCGATGCAGATCCAACTGGATGCGATCCCGCTGATCAACGCGCTTTTCTCCGAGGTGAACCCGATCCCGGTGAAGGCTGCGATGGAGATGCTCGGCATGAAGGCCGGGAAGCTTCGCGCGCCGCTGACCGAGATGGAGGACGCGAATAAGGCTGTCCTGCGGCAGGAACTCGTAAATTTTGGGCTCTTAAAGGCGTAGATTATTCTCTGGGTTTTCTAAGGAGGAACGTTTTTTATGACGAAGGTAATTATGAATGGCTGCAACGGCCATATGGGCCGCGTGATCAGCGATCTCTGCGCACAGGATGACGGCATTGAGATCGTGGCCGGCGTGGACATCGATACGACAGAAAATTACGGCTATCCGGTTTACGCAAAGATATCGGACTGCAGCGCGGAGGCGGACGCCATCATCGATTTCTCTCATGTGAGCTGCATTGACGCGCTTCTGGCATACAGTGTGGAGCGGGCGATTCCGGTTATCGTCTGCACGACCGGACTCTCTGAGGAGCAGGAGGCGGCGGTGCATGCGGCTGCCGAAAAGGTGGCGGTTTTAAAATCCGCGAATATGTCTCTGGGCATCAACACCCTGATGGAGCTTTTAAAGACAGCGGCGCGGTCGCTGGCAGGCGCGGGTTTTGATGTGGAGATTGTGGAGAAGCACCATAACCGGAAGCTGGATGCCCCCAGCGGAACGGCGATTGCGCTGGCGGATTCAGTCAATGAAGCGATGAACCAGGCGTACACCTACAAATATGACCGGTTTTCCGAGCGGAAGAAGCGCGAACCGATGGAGATCGGCATCCAGTCTGTCCGCGGCGGCAATATCGTCGGCGAGCACGAGGTGTTCTTCTGCGGGACGGATGAGGTGGTCACCTTAAAGCATACGGCCTATTCCCGTGCGATCTTCGGGAAGGGTGCCATTGAGGCGGCGAAGTATCTGGCAGGGAAGCCGGCCGGATTTTATGATATGGGAGATGTCATCCGCGGATGAGACTTCCCGCGGCAAGATAAGACATAAAAATGCCCCCGCGTGTGCGGAGGCATTTTGTTTTTCAAATCTTTGTACTGTTTCAGAACTCGGCATCGATCATGGATGTGCAGTTCGGGCAGCGGGTCGCCGCGATGCTGATCTCAGACTGGCAGTAAGGACAGACCTTGGTGGTCGGTGCCTCGGGCTCCGCCGGTTTCTCCATCTTTGTGCGCATGGTGTTGATCACCTTGACGATCAGGAAGACAACCAGCGCCATGATGATAAAGTTAATGATGTTGGAGATGAAGGAGCCGTATTTGATGACGGCGGCTCCGGCGCTCTCAGCGGCCTCCAGCGTGGCGTAATCCTGTCCGTCCAGCGCGACAAACAGGTTGGAAAAGTCGATATGTCCGGTAAACAATCCGAGGAACGGATTGATAATATCGTCCACAAGGGAACTGATGATGGAGGTGAACGCTGCGCCGATGATCATACCAATGGCCAAATCCATCATACTGCCTTTTAAGGCAAACTCTTTAAACTCCTGAATAAATTTTTTCATAATTTTAACTCTCCTCCTTAAGCAGATTAAAACAATAAAGTTATAATAGCACAAACGTCAGATGCCGTACAGCATTTTTTGACAATAAATTTCCTGCGGATTTCACAGCCGGTCAGTTAAATCCGATCACCTTCTGTGAGATTTTATATATGGTGATGGCGATCCCCCGGCCGCCCTTTCCGGGCAGGTGAAGCGTCTGCCCCATGATCCTCCGCCGCAGATAGTGGAAGAGGCGAAGGTCCTGCTCCTTTATGTAGGTCCAGAGGGAGCGCTTTTTCTCAAGGTTTTCCTGTGTGCCGGATTTGATCAGCAGCACGGTGGAGATGACCGTCATGATCTCCAGATAGCTCAGCATATATCTCCGCAGATGGCGGTCCGGGATCTTGTGAAGGTCATAGGCGTCCACCATCAGCTTATTGACCCGGATCTGCTGGTCAATGCGGCGGATCATGACTTTTTCGTTGACGGACTGATCCTCGCGGCCGATATAGTAGCGGTAAAAGTCGACATCCAGATAGTACATGGTCTTTACATAGGGGAGCGGGATGTATACGAACATATTGTCCACATAAAATGTATGCTTCGGCAGGACAAGGTGGCAGTCCCGAAGAAGCTGGGTCCGGTAGATGACTGAGTGCATGAGAATATACTGGCCGACCTTGAACTTGCGCGTCTCCGACCAGTCGAAAAGCTGGCCTGCCGGAAGCTGGTGGCGGTAGCGCATGACCTTTTTGCGCTTTGCACCCTCCTTCTCATAGACGAAGTTGCTGATCATCATGTCCAGCATGCAGCCGGAACCGCAGAGGCTGCGCAGCGTTTTCAGAATCTCCAGATAGCTCGCCTCATCCACCCAGTCGTCGCTGTCAACGACCTTGAAATAGAGTCCGGTGGCAGTGAGGATGCCGGTGTTCAGCGCTTCGCCGTGTCCGCCGTTTTCCTGATGGATTACCCGGACAATGGAGGGGTAATCCGCTGCGTACCGGTCGGCGATCGCGGCGGTGCCGTCGCAGGAGCCGTCGTCCACTATGATGATTTCCACATCCTCCCCGCCGGGGAGGAGGGAGTCGATGCAGTGCCTCATATAGTCTTCCGAATTGTAGCAGGGTACGGTTATCGTGAGCAGTTTCATGGAAGTTCCCTCGTATTTTTCACAGATTTTTCGTGTTTACAAAATGTTCATTTTTTATTTAAAATTTCATTAAAAACATCACACAAAGATGACACATTTCCTTTCTATACTGTAACACATAAGAAAGTTAATGAATTACGAAATATCCCACATTCCTTTTTATAAATCTTTTTCATGTATAGCCGATGCAGCCGCATCGGCTTCCTCTTTTTTATCATTGCTGCAGAGATATCCGGCGTAAGCCGCAAAAGCGGACGGGATGGGATAGTGCGCCTGCATGTTTCCGATCTCGACAAACAACAGTCCGGCTTCCTCACGGGTCAGAGAATCCACCTGAATCATATATCCGGTCATGTGCCACTCCACATGGGAGAAGATATGTTTCGCGTTCTCCAGTCTTCGGATGCGAAGCGGGGAGAGGTGCATATCCCGGACAGCCGCAGCCGCCTCGTCCGGTGAGAGGTGGCCTTCCCGGTTCGGAAACTCGTACATTCCCGCAAGGAGCCCGCGGTTCGGCCGCCGGCACAAAAGGATGTGGTCGTCGTCGCGGACAAGGAGAACCGTGCGGTTCTCGATGCGCCGGGCGGGCGGCTTCTTTTTTACCGGCAGTTCGTTCCATATCCCCTGTTGCCTGGCCTTGCAGAGGGAGTGCCACGGGCACTCCCCACAGAGCGGTTCCCCGTTCGGAAGACAGACGGTAGCACCCAGCTCCATGAGAGCCTGATTGAAGGCTCCGGCCTGCCCGGCGGGCATGATTTCCTGAAGAAAGTGTTCGACATCGCTGCGGACGGACGCGCGTGCGATGTCGGAGTCGTCGGCTGTGACGCGCATGATGATGCGGAGCACATTGCCGTCCACAGCCGGGACAGGGATGCCGAAGGCGATGGATGCGATAGCTCCGGCGGTATAGCGGCCGATCCCCTTCAGGGAGAGCAGCCGGGTAAAGTCTGCGGGAAGGCAGCCGTCATAGGAGGAAAGAACCTCACGCGCAGCGGTCTGCATATTGCGGACACGGCTGTAATAGCCGAGCCCTTCCCAGAGCTTTAACAGCCTCGTCTCGTTACACTCCGCAAGATCCCGAATGGTGGGAAGCGCGGCCATGAAGCGCTCAAAGTATGGTTTTACGGTCTCCACGCGGGTCTGCTGCAGCATAATCTCGGACACCCAGACCCGGTAGGGCGTCACATCTCTTCGCCACGGTAGATCGCGCGCATGTGCGGCATACCAGTCAAGCAGCGGCGTGACGAGCCGGTCAGGATCAAAGTAATTCTTCATAGTTGAAAGTATAGCACAGCAGAAAAATGATGTCAGCTTTTTTCTTGTTTTGATTCGGACAAATTGTGAAGAAAAACTGTTTATTTTTTAACGAGACTGTTGTATAATGTTTCCAGTGATTTTTGAAAACGGAATCAAAGACTCAGGAGGTAAAGATCATGAATAATTTGTTATTGGAAGTGGAAGGCCCTGTTGCTGTTCTCACAATCAATCGTCCGAAGGCGCTGAATGCTTTAAACAGCGAGACCTTAACCGAGCTGAATGAGGTGCTCGGGGAGATCGAGGCCAACAGCGAGATCAAGGTTGTGATCCTGACCGGAGCCGGTGAGAAGTCCTTCGTCGCGGGAGCAGACATCTCCGAGATGGTGAACTTCAGCGGAGCGGACGGACGTGCGTTCGGTATGCGCGCATCGGATCCTTTCTTTAAGCTGCAGAATATGCGTCAGGTGACCATCGCCGCGGTCAACGGCTTCGCGCTGGGCGGCGGATGCGAGATTTCCATGGCCTGTGATATCCGTATCGCGTCTGAGAACGCCCTCTTCGGACAGCCGGAGACGGGGCTCGGCATCATTCCGGGCTTTGGCGGCACCCAGAGGCTGGCACGGCTGGTCGGTATGGGCCGCGCGAAGGAGATCATTTTCACCTGCTCGAATATTGATGCGCAGGAGGCCTATCGCATCGGTCTGGTGAACAAGGTTGTTCCGCAGGATGAGCTGATGGCGACCGCGAAGAAGATGGCCGGCAAGATCGCGCGCAACGCGAGCTATGCGGTATCTCTGGCGAAGGCGGCGATCAACAACGGTTATGATATGGATATCAGGAACGCGGTTGAGTACGAGGCGAACCTTTTCGGGCTGACCTGCTCCACCCATGACAAGACGGAGGGCATGACCGCTTTCCTTGAGAAGAGAAAAGAGAAGAATTTCACGGATTTCTGATCGGACTGATCCGGAGTGAACGGCTTCAAGGGGGACGCCGCGGGTATCCCCTTTGGAGCTTTTTTAATAAAATTTTTAGGTTGTGTACATAGGTTTTCTATATTTGTGTGCCAGCATATATATAATAATAAATAATATTTTGAAGAAGGAGGACGACCGCGATGGCAGATACTTTGAAAAAAGAAGAACTGATGGTTCTGGCGAACCGGATGATCCGTCTGAGATATTCCATTGACTCCAATCACATGGAAAAGGTTTTCCGCGACATATCGATAGCGGACTATGTGGTTTTGGTGAGGCTTTCCCGAAAGATGGGCATTCACGAGCCGGAGGCGAAGGTTTATTTAAGTGACATCAGCAAGGAGCTGGAGATCCCGATCAACCGGGTTTCCCAGATGGTACAGAATCTGCAGAACAAGGGATATGTGTACTGGGAGCACGACGCACAGGGTACATATATCTACCTGTCGGAGATCGGCAGTGAAGCGATGGAAAAGCAACAGACGATCCTTGGCAAATTTATCCGAAACGTGATTGACCGGATGGGCTGGGAGGAGTTTGTCCATGTTCTGGATGAAATGAATGAGTTGGAGCTGATCATAGAGGCGGAGGCAGATAATCTGTCGGATGGCGAATAAAGATCAGACAGGGAATCCCTCCGGATTCCCTGCCTCGCAACATTTCAAAATGATTTTATACAGTCTACACAGTGCGGTATTTTGCCGCGCTCAGTTCGTTTAACACAGTTTGCTTTAGTTCATAGAGCTTATCAGAGAGATCTACATATACCTTTGCAGGATTGACAAAACGCATATTTTCATCCCAGAGTGTATCCTTTTCGCGGCTGCAGACGGCCTGAATTTCCAATACGGTCGGGGAGGTGTAAACACATTTTCCCTCGTCGAAAATCTGCTCCAGAAGCTTTCGCATGGTGTAGGTGCCGCCCTTGATCCGCGTGCGCTTCCATGTCTCGATCGGGTCGAAGAGAACCATATCCTCCGCCTCGTCGAAAACCTCATCCTCCAGACAGATCAGATCCGCACGGATTTTGCCGGTCTCCTTGTCGTAAATCCGGTAGATTTCCTTGTTTCCGGGGTTTGTGACCTTCTCCGTGTTCTCGGAGAGCTTGATTTTCGGCTGGAAGTCACCGTTTTTATCCTGAATCGCGGCGAGCTTGTACACACCGCCGAAAGCGGGCCAGTCTCTGGAGGTGATCATGCTCGTGCCCACGCCCCATGAGGTGATCTGTGCGCCCTGGCTCTTTAAGGTCTCGATCAGATACTCGTCCAGATCGTTGGAGGCGGAGATGACCGCATCGGGGAATCCCGCCGCATCCAGCATCTTGCGCGCCTTTTTGGACAGATAGGCCAGATCGCCGCTGTCCATGCGGATGCCGTAGTTTTTCAGCTCAATGCCGGAAAAGCGCATTTCCTGAAAAACGCGGATCGCGTTGGGAATGCCGGACTTTAACGTGTCGTAGGTGTCAACCAGAAGGATGCAGGCGTTGGGATAGAGCTCGGCGTAGGTCTTAAACGCAGTGTATTCGTCTCCAAAGCTCATGATCCAGCTGTGGGCATGGGTTCCCTTGACAGGGAGGTTGAAGGTCTGGCCGGCGAGGACATTGGAGGTGCCGTTGCAGCCGCCGATGACCGCTGCCCGCGCGCCGAGGATGCCGGAATCCGGCCCCTGTGCACGGCGCAGGCCAAACTCCATCACGCCGTCGCCCTTTGCCGCGTAACAGACGCGCGCAGCCTTCGTGGCGATGAGGCTCTGGTGGTTGATAATATTTAAGATTGCCGTCTCAATCAGCTGGGCTTCCATGATTGGTGCGATGACCTTCACCAGCGGTTCTCTGGGAAAGACGACCGTTCCCTCCGGAACGGCCCAGATGCTTCCGGAGAAACGGAAGGTGCTTAAGTACTTCAGGAAGTCATCGTCAAAGATATGAAGGCTTTCCAGATAACGGATGTCGTCTGTGGTAAACTGCAGATTTTTGATGTATTCGATAACCTGATCCAGGCCGCAGGCGATGGCATAGCCTCCGCCGGAGGGGTTTTCACGGTAAAACGCGTCGAAGACGACGATATCCCGGTTGCCGGTCTTGAAATACCCCTGCATCATCGTAATTTCATACAGGTCGGTCAGCAGTGTCAGATTTGATGATCTCATGGTTTTCCCAGTCCTTTCTTTTGCCGTGCGGCCGCATAGGAACTTTTCCCTGTACGGTTTGTCATTCGCGCACATTATACACTCTTTTTACATTCCGGTAAAGGAAAGTTTTTTCAAATTCCGCATAGAATAGAGCGATGAATGTTATTGAGAGAGGGTATATTTTGCAGGATTATTTTTCCATATCGGGGCAGATACCCCGGCCGTCGGGGGAGCTGTCCGTGCAACAGGAGAATTCAGCCCGGGGAACGCTGCGAATCGATGTGACCTCAACGATCGCCATTCAGCCGATCGAGGGAGCAGTGATACGGGTATACAACGGAACCGCGCTTGTGGAGGAGCTCCGCGCGGACAGCTCCGGACAGAGTGAGACACTGACGCTGGCGGCGCCGCCGCCGGAATATTCCATGGAGCCGGGACAGCCGCAGCCCTATGCTGCCTATACCGTCCGGGTCGAGGCGGAGGGTTACCGGCCGGTGGAGATCGAGGATGTGGAGGTTCTTCCGGATGAGCTCGCGATCCAGCCGGTGCAGATGCAGCCGCTGGAAACCTCCGACGGGGAAGGGGAGGAAGTGATCGTTGTCCCGCCCAATACACTTTTGGGGGATTTCCCGCCGAAGATTGCGGAGGACGAGATCAAACCCGTGAATGAGAGCGGCGAGATCGTTTTGAGCCGGGTGGTCATTCCGGAGTATGTGGTCGTCCACGACGGGGCGCCGTCGGATTCCACGGCAAAGGATTATTATGTCCGTTACCGGGATTACATTAAAAATGTCGCCTCCAGTGAAATCTATCCGACCTGGCCGGACGCGGCGCTGCGGGCAAATATTCTGGCAATCATGTCCTTTACGATGAACCGGGTGTACACGGAATATTACCGCAATAGGGGGTACGATTACACGGTCACATCGTCCACGGCTTACGACCAGAAATGGTCCTACGGACGGACGATTTTCTCCGATATCTCTCAGATCGTGGATGAGATGTTCAACAATTATCTCTCCCGCCCCAATGTGATGCGGCCGATTCTGACGCAGTACTGCGACGGGAAGCTGGTGAGCTGCCCGGGGTGGCTGTCTCAGTGGGGATCAAAGTATCTGGCAGATCAGGGATACCGCGCGATCGAGATCCTGCGCTATTATTACGGGAGCAGCCTCTATATCAATACGTCGGAGGAAATCTCCGGCATCCCGGCTTCGTGGCCGGGGCAGAATCTGACGGTCGGATCTACCGGGACGAAGGTGCGGCAGATGCAGGAGCAGCTCGCGGTGATCTCCGCCTCCTACCCTGCAATCCCGACGATCACGGCTGACGGTGTTTACGGGGAGCGGACAAAGACGGCTGTGGAAGCATTCCAGCGAATTTTCGATCTGCCGGTCACGGGTATCGTGGATTTCCCGACATGGTATAAGAT
>JAJPYF010000020.1 GCA_021205085.1 Clostridiales bacterium
AGAACCTTACTGGCTGTAAGGTGTCTAACCCATAAATACATTGTAGTAGGAGGTATATGATATGGCAAGCAGCTGTGACGGCTGTGCAAGTGCGGGTAACTGCCCTTCACAGGAAAACGGAGGATGCTCGGAGGGACCTCAGAGCATGCTGGAGACATTAAATGAATATTCATCGATCAAAAAGGTGATCGGAGTGGTCAGCGGAAAGGGCGGCGTCGGCAAATCCTTTGTGACGGCATCCCTCGCGTCCGCCATGAGAAAGAAAGGCTACACGGTGGGGATTCTGGATGCGGATATCACCGGCCCCTCTATTCCGAAGATGTATGGCCTTCACGGCCCGGCGGTCGGCTCGGAGGTGGGCGTATGTCCCATTGAGGCGGCGGACGGCGTAAAGGTTATGTCCGTGAACCTGCTTATGGATGATGAGGAGGCGCCGGTTATCTGGAGAGGGCCGATCATCGCGGGGACTGTCAAGCAGTTCTGGACGGATGTGGTCTGGGGCGATCTGGACTACCTGTTTGTGGACATGCCCCCGGGAACCGGCGATGTGCCGCTGACGGTGTTCCAGTCCATCCCGGTGGATGGGATTGTGATTGTCACCTCCCCGCAGGAGCTGGTGCAGCTTATCGTAAAAAAGGCTTACAATATGGCGGCCATGATGGATATTCCGGTTCTCGGCATCATCGAGAACTACAGCTATCTGGTATGTCCGGACTGCGGAAAAGAGATACAGGTGTTCGGCGAAAGCCACGTCGATGAGGCGGCTGCAGCGATGGGGCTTCCCGTCCTCGGCAAGATGCCGCTGGATCCCGCGAGCGCGGAGCTGGCCGATTCAGGAATCTTCTACAAAGCAGATAATATATACCTTGAAAAAGCTGTTGAGTTGATTGCAGAATTAAGTTAATTTAAATATTAGGGTAATAGTGAGCATGCAAAGCTGCCATTACCTATGTCCTTGATTCGTTTGAATCCGTCCAATTAGGAAAATGGAGGCTTCTTTGAAACCATGGGAAAAAAATATCCGCCGCGTCGTCCCCTACACACCGGGCGAGCAGCCGGATAAACCGAAGATGATCAAACTGAATACGAATGAAAATCCATATCCGCCGGCACCCGGCGTAGCCGCGGCGCTGCGGGGAATGGACATGGATCGTCTGCGCCTTTACCCCGACCCTGCCGCGGCAGTGCTCGTGAAGGCGATTGCCGCCGACCGGGGACTCTCTCCGGAGCAGGTCTTTGTCGGTGTCGGCTCAGATGACGTTCTGGCTATGTGCTTTCTGACCTTTTTTAACGGCGGGGAGCCGATCCTGTTCCCGGACATTACCTACTCCTTTTATGATGTCTGGGCGGATGTGTTCCGCATTCCCTACGAGACACAGCCGCTGGACGGGCAGTTTGACATCGTTCCTCAGGATTATTATAAGAAAAACGGCGGCGTGATTTTCCCGAATCCCAACGCGCCGACGGGGGTGGAATGTCCGCAGGAGGATATTGAGGATATCCTGCGGCATAACCGTGACGTGATTGTCATCGTGGATGAGGCTTATGTGGAGTTCGGTGCCGAATCTGCCTTGCCGCTGCTGGAAAAGTATGATAATCTTATCGTAGTACAGACGTTTTCGAAATCCCGCTCTCTGGCCGGCATGCGCATCGGCTATGCCATGGCGAGCCCCGAGTTGATCCGCTGCCTCAATGATGTGAAGTATTCGTTCAACTCCTATACTATGGATCAGACGGCGCTGGCAGCCGGAGTTGCGTCTCTGGCGGACCGACCCTACTATGAGGAGACCATCGGGAAGATCATCGGGGTTCGGGAGCAGACGAAGAAGCGCCTCCGCGTGCTGGGATTTTCGTTCCGCGACTCCAAGGCCAACTTTGTTTTTGCCTCCCATGAGCGCTGCCCGGCGCGGGAGCTCTTTCAGGCGCTGCGGGAGCAGGACATTTATGTGAGATATTTTGACAAGCCGCGCATCGACAACTATCTGCGGATTACTATCGGGACCGCAGAGGAGATGGATGCTCTTCTCTCCTTTCTGGAGAGATATCTGAATAAAGAGGATTAATGTATGGAAAGTCTTGTAACATGGTTTGTAAACAGCCCGCTGGGGCAGCATGTGTCCCGGGAGGCACTGGTCTTTACTATTTCCCTTTTCCCGATTCTGGAGCTTCGCGGCGGTATTCTGGCGGCAAGTCTTCTGGATGTCACGATGTGGAAGGGGATTCTGATCAGTGCGATCGGAAATTTTGTCCCGATCCCGTTTATCCTGCTTTTTATTAAAAAAATCTTTGCGTTTCTGCGTCGCTTCCGTCTGTTTCGGCCGCTGGTTGACGCGTTGGAAAACCGCGCAATGAAAAAGAAAGGGCAGGTCGAAAAGTATGAGTTCTGGGGGCTGGTGCTCTTTGTCGGCATCCCGCTTCCCGTGACCGGTGCGTGGACAGGCTCTCTGGTCGCGGCATTGTTGAATATGGATATCAAAAAGGCGATCCGCGCGGAGCTGTTGGGGATCTGTATGGCAGCCGTGATCATGACGATCATTTCCTACGGAATTATCGGAAGCATTATCCGATGAAATAAGATCAGAAGATTTGCGTTCCTGATTATAATTTATTCGTTTTCTGAAGAGGAGGAGAAGCGATGAAAGAAAAAATGGTAAAGCTGTACGGAAAAAGCGGCAACAAGGTCGCCCTGCATGTGATTCCGGGACATTTTGCCACCAGTCACTCCCATATCAATTTTTACATTGATATCACCAGTCTGAAAACGCGGGTGAACGAGGCGGAGCAGGTGGCGAAGGTGATCGCGGCGGACTACGCGAAGAACACAACAATTGTGGACACGATCGTCTGCATGGACGGGACAGAGATGATCGGGGCGTTCCTGGCGAAGGAGTTCGAGAAACGGGGATTTTTCAACCGCAATCAGCACGACACGATCTATGTGGTCACGCCGGAGTATAACTCGAATAATCAGATTATTTTCCGCGACAACAATATGATGGCGGTCGAGGGGAAGAATGTGATCCTGCTCCTGGCGACGACGACAACCGGCCTGACAATCCGCCGGGCCGTGGAGTGTATCCATTATTATGGCGGAACGCTGCAGGGCATTTCGTCGATTTTCAGCACGGTAAAAGAAGTGGACGGTATGGAGGTCGAGTCCGTGTTTACGGAGGAGGATGTGCCGGGATATACTGCTTATGCAAGAACCGAGTGCCCCTATTGCCAGAAGGGAATGCGGATCGAGGCCATGGTCAACGGTTTCGGATATTCCAGATTATAAAAATCAGAAAAGGGAATGCAAAAGAGTTTCGCCGGCGGCGAAACTCTTTTTTGTCATAATATAGCGGCGATCCCCGCAACGAGAAGTGCGATGACTCCGCCGGCGCCCAGCACATACATCAGGCATCCCGGCATGCAGCATCCTCTCCGGTAACCGCCCCAGCCCCGATGCGGCGGTGGTGGCGGCATCCCGGGTCCCCCGTGGTGCATTCCGCCCGGTCCGCCCATACCTCCGGGTCCGCCGGGACCTCTGCCCGGTCCGCCGGGTCCTCCGCCCGGTCCTCCTGGTCCTGGCATATTCATTCCTCCTTTCGAACATCAGAAAGCATATCTCCCGACTCCGGCAGGGAATCCTGCTCCTGCAGAAGAAATTCCATATATTTCTGCACATGGGGAAGCAGATGGCGGGGCATATGATTGAGCTGCTGTATGATGGCCAGGGTATACTCTGTCGCATCCTCAAAATCGTAAAAGAGCTCCCAGCTTTTCAGGTCGTAATACTCGCTGAGGCAATCAATCTTTTCAAAAGAGGGATTCGTATTTTCAGCCAGAACCTTCTGTACATAACTGTCGGACGCGTCAATGTCCTTGCTCAGCTGTCTCATGGAGACGGATTTGCTGCTTAGCAAAGTTGCCAGATTCTGGCGGAAGATCTCAGCTGTCTTTTTTTCTTCTGTTACATCCATCCCGGCCTGCCTCTTTTCATACTGCCATCCGAACGATTCCGCCCGTGCATATTTATTCTACATGAACAGGAACAAAATGGCAAGAAAAAACTGTCCTGCTCGGAAGAATCCCGGGCGAGAGCGGACAGTTTCAGAAATGTGAACAGGTTACGGTATAAAGTGTAAGGGAAACCGCGGCCGTGTACAATGAACAATAGTACCGAAATATGCTTGATTTGGCTGGATGGAGAGGGTAAGATATTCATAAAAGTCAGGAACGATAAAATTTTTGCCGGATGGAGGCGCTGCTATGAAATATGAAAAAAGAGAAATCAGAGACAGAAAGGCAGAGGACGACAGCGGATGCGCCGCATTACTTGGCCGTCTCGTTCACCATCTCATCGCTGAGAATATTTCCGTCTCCGCGATGGAGAGCTGCACCTCCGGCCTGCTGGCCTCCGGTATCACGGACACGGAGGGGGCGTCTGCCGTTTTCAAGGGGGCGTTTGTCACCTATTCCAACGAGGCAAAGGTGGCGCAGGGCGTTTCGGCAGAGTTGATTGCGCGCTATGGCGTCTACTCCCTCCCGGTCGCGGAGGCGATGGCGCGCGCCTGCAGGGAGGCGTATCATGCGGAGCTGGGGATCGGCATCACCGGGACAACGGGGAATCCGGATCCTGTGAATGCAGACAGCGCAGAGGGAGAAGTATATTACGCCATCCTGTGGAGAGGAGAAAAATGCCTGCGCCGTCTGCAATTGGATACTGCCGGTCTGTCCCGCCATGCCATTAAAGAAAGAATTGTGGCGGAGGTTGCCGCGTCCGCCTGCGCGCTCCTCGGGATTTAAGAAAAGATTCGGCTTTGAAAAATCATTTTTGGCAAAAATGATCATAATAAGTAAAATTTCGAGGAAAAAGAG
>JAJPYF010000027.1 GCA_021205085.1 Clostridiales bacterium
TCGCAGCCTGGGGGAACCTGAACACGACGGAGGGCGGCGTCTATGAGCTGGACTGCCGCCTGCTCGGGATTCTACCGATTACGACGGTGACGGTCAATATTGTGGAGGATACGCAGGTCATCCCCTGCGGCGTTCCGGTCGGGATTTACATTCAGACAACGGGCGTCTATGTGGCCGATGTGGCGGAGATCGTGCAGGCGGACGGCGGCTCGGCGAGCCCGGCCCGGCATGTTCTGAAGGCCGGAGATTATATTACTTCGGCGGACGGGGAGCCGGTTGAGACAAAGGAAGCGCTGGTTGAGACGGTGCAGTCCTCCGGAGGAGAATCCCTCCTGCTTACGGTTCTGCGTGACGGAGAATCGATCAACTGTGAGGTGACGCCGGTGCAAAACGCGGAGGGTGTGTACCAGATGGGCGTCTGGGTCAGGGACGATCTGGCCGGTATCGGGACGCTGACCTATGTGACAAAGGATAACACGTTCGGTGCGCTGGGACACAGCATCAGCGACACGGATACCGGAAGCCGGGTCGATATGTCCGGCGGCACCGTCTATCAGGCCAGCATTCTCACTATCATCAAAGGGGAGAAGGGGAATCCCGGGGAGCTGGTCGGACAGATTCGCTACACGCAGGATCAGATACTCGGCACAATCACGGAGAATGGGATAAACGGAATTTTCGGGACATTGGATGCGCTGCCGGAGGAGGTGTCCGCCGCGGAGGCCGTCGCGGTGGGATACAAACAGGAGGTCGCGGAGGGAGCGGCCGAGATCCGGATGGAGCTGGACGGGGAGATCTGTACCTTTGCGATTGAGATTGAGAGCATCGACATGAATGCGTCGGAGGTCAACAAAAGCCTGCGTTTTCGCGTGACGGATGAGGCACTCATCGAAAAGACCGGCGGGATCATTCAGGGAATGAGCGGCGCGCCTATTCTGCAGAACGGGAAAATCATCGGAGCCGTCACGCACGTCTTTGTCAGCGATCCGACGGAAGGCTACGGGATCTTTATTGAAGACATGATTTGATACAATAAAACTGCCTTCTTGACACTCTTCGACAGGTATCGCGCGACCGCTTGTCTATAATTCCCTTAATTATTCAGAGCATTTTCGAGCCTGACTCTGAATAATTGCAGGATATGTAAACAGAAAAGTGGGGTGTCAGGAAAATTGATCAAGATAGCGATTGCTGACGACAATGAAAACATGGTCCGCCTGCTGACCGACATCGTCTCCAGAGACCGGGAGCTGGATGTGGTGGGAACGGCGAAAAACGGCGAGGAAGCCTGTGAAGTGATCAAAACAAAAGAACCCGATATTGTACTTTTAGATATTGTCATGCCGAAGCTGGACGGACTTGGCGTGATGGACCGGACAAACCGCGACAAAACCATCCGCAAACACCCGAATTATATTATTATCAGCGCGATCGGTCAGGAGAATGTGACGGAGGATGCCTTCCGGCTGGGCGCGTCCTACTATCTGATGAAGCCCTTTGACCAGGAGGCTCTGGTTCACCGGATCAAGTACATCAAGGACTCCATCGGGCGGAAGCCCGCGGATGCGAAAAAGGGCGGTATTTACGAGAACACCCATGAAGCGCAGGAGCATGATCTGGAGACGGATGTCACAAACATCATTCACGAGATTGGTGTTCCGGCGCACATTAAGGGATACCAGTATCTGCGGGAGGCGATCATGATGTCGGTCAACGATATCGAGATGCTCAACTCCATCACCAAGATTCTCTATCCCACGATCGCGAAAAAATTTCAGACGACCTCCAGCCGGGTAGAGCGGGCGATCCGCCACGCGATTGAGGTGGCGTGGAGCCGGGGCAAGATGGATACGATCGACAAAATATTCGGATATACGATTCAGTGCGGGAAAGGTAAGCCCACGAACTCCGAGTTTATCGCGTTGATCGCGGACAAGATACGGCTGGATTACAGAAAGTGAGAAGTTTTTCGTGCAGAAGGGGAAAAACCTCTGGTCTCCGTGCAGAAAATATTGTAGAATGACATTGTAGTGTGTCATTGCAGAGATTTTTGTTCGGAGGGGGCGGCATGAAAAACATATTATTTGCTTCATCGGAAGCGGTACCATTTATAAAGACGGGCGGTCTGGCGGATGTGGCCGGATCGCTGCCGAAATATTTTTCAAAATCAGATTATGATGTGCGGGTGGTTCTTCCGAAATACCTGTGTATGGAGGAGACCTTCAGCGAACGGCTGTCGCCCGTGACGGAATGTGAGGTACAGCTGAACTGGCGGACGCAGCCTGCAGGGATTTTGCAGACCGTGGAGGACGGCATCACCTTTTATTTTATCGAAAATGATTATTACTTTGCGGGACCCGCGCCCTACGGACAGATCTATCAGGATGCGGAGAAGTTTGCCTTTTTCTCCAAAGCGGTTCTGACCATGCTGCCGGAGATCGGATTCTGCCCGGATATTATCCACTGCCACGACTGGCAGACCGGCCTGATTCCGACGTTTCTGGCTGCTTTTTACCGGCAGGAGCCGTTCTATCACCATATCCGGACAGTCTTCACCATACATAACCTGAAGTTTCAGGGACGGTGGTACATCGATGCGATCCGTGATGTGACGGGGCTGGGGCCGGAGTATTTTACCATGGATACGCTGGAGAGCTACGGACAGGCCAATCTCTTAAAGGGCGGCCTTGTCTTTGCGGATCATGTGACGACGGTGAGCGAGACCTATGCGAAGGAGATCCAGACGATCGACGGCGGCGAGGGGCTTGACGGCCTGTTGCGGGCGCGGGACGCGCGTTTGTCCGGCATTGTGAACGGGCTGGATTATGATGTTCTGGATCCGTCCGCGGACTGCCATATCGCACAGCGGTTTGAGGGGGATATTGCGGCCTACAAGCATGCGAACAAGGCAGACCTGCAGCGAACGCTCGGCCTTGCGGAGGACGATGGCGCGTTTCTCATCGGCATGGTTTCCCGCCTGACGGATCAGAAGGGGTTTGATCTGGTCAATTATATTCTGGATGAAATCATGGGTGAGGAGCGGATTCAGATTGTGGTGCTCGGCACGGGGGAGGACCGGTACGAGAACATGTTCCGGTATTACGAGGGCAAATACCCCGGCCGCGTTTCGGCAAACATCTGTTATTCGGAGGAGCTGGCGCAGAAAATCTATGCCTCCTGCGATGCGTTTCTGATGCCTTCGCTGTTTGAACCCTGTGGTCTGAGCCAGCTGATGGCACTGCGCTACGGCACGGTGCCTCTGGTGCGGGAGACCGGCGGCCTGAAGGATACTGTGGAGGCATATAACGAGTTCGAACACACCGGAACCGGTTTTTCGTTCCATAATTATAACGCGCATGAGATGCTCTATATGATCCGCTATGCGTGCAAAATCTTTACGCAGGAGCCGGAGGAATGGCTCGGCATCATCCGCAGGGGCATGGCGATGGATTTCTCGTGGAATGTCTCCAGCGAGCGCTACAGCCTTCTCTATGATGCGCTGATCGCGGAGGAGGAGAAGCGCACGCAGGAGGAGGAGAGACTTCAAAGAGAAGCGGAGCGCGAGGAGCAGCAGCGCAGGGAAGAGGAGATGATGCTTCGGATCCGTCTCGAGAAGGAGATGGAGGAGGCAAAGCAGGAGGCGGAGAGGAAGCAGGCTGCTGCGAAGAAGGCAGCGGCTTCGGGAAAGACTGCTGCGCAAAAATCCACAGAGAAGAAATCTGCGGCTTCCAAGGTTTCCGCACAGAAAACGGCGGCAAAACGGGAGCCTGCGAAAAAGACGGCAAAGAAGACTGCGGCGGATTCTCAGTAGAGGATCTTGTCCTCCTCACGCGAATAGTAGTAGGCGTGGTCGGAGAGAAACTCCTCCTCCGTGATCTGGGTCGCATTGACCTCGCGGACCATCGCGGAGAAATCCTCCATCCGCTCCCTCGAAAACGCGGGGATCAGGATGGCTTCATGGATGCTGCTCGGCAGGATGTAAAAGTCCGATTGGAAGCGGTCGGCATATGATTTCAGGAGGCCGTCGTACAGCAGGCAGGACGCGCCGAACATATTCTGCTCGTTGGTCAGCACATACATGGGATAGAGCGGGTCCTCCGGAACCGCGACGGTGGGATAGTTCTGAGGGGCGAGGATGTCCTTTAGCAGCTCATTCATGCTGTGCAGGCGCGGCGCCAGAAGCCGAACCGAGTTGTCGCGGGCCGTCCGACAGAGCGTCTCCGCGGTCTGCTTCCACATTTCCATATGTGTGTTGCGGATCAGGATGGTCGCGTTGCCGGTGTTGGCGTCGATGGGGATATAACAGTAAAACACGATGGCCAGATCCAGAAAACGAATGTGCGGGATCTCGCGCAGGAGCTTTCGGTTTTTCTCATAGTGGATCAGTTTGAGGACGATGCGCGGGCCGGTGTTCTGAAAATCCGTGAAAAACCGCACGTCGATCTGCCTCGATGTCCTGCTGTTTTTGTACTGTTCGAGGATACGCTCGTAGGTCTTCTGAAAGTCACCGCTTCCGGTGTAGTGTTCATAATAGTAATTGAGGTAGAGGGTCGGCGCGATATTGACGCCGGCCTCCAAAATGACCAGTCCGTCCAGGCATTTCCCGTTGTTTTTGCACACAGGCTGTATGGCGATTTTTTTCGGATCCGGGATATCTGCGGACAGGCGGTTTAAGACGCCTTCTTTAAATGTCTCATATGTCATAGATAATCTTAGATCGATAAAAGGATTTCAGATAGGGGAATCTTATCACAGAAAGAATCATTTGACAAGCAGAAAAAAATCCGGAAAATTTATTAAACATAGTTGACAAATAGGAATAGTAGGAATC
>JAJPYF010000061.1 GCA_021205085.1 Clostridiales bacterium
TCTCTTATGTACCGCTGCGTGCGGAGACTAGCGAGAGCGTGCCCGCGTTGAAGTTACTTTCTGTGAACATCTTCTAAATATTATATAGTCGTAAATAAATCATGGAGGGAAAAAAGGAATGGACAAATTTGTACTGAATGTGATCCACCGTCCGGAGATGGTGCCGGAGTATTCGGCGACGGTGACCGGCCAGGGGAAGGAGGAGGACATCGGGGATACCGCCCTGCTGACGGAGTCTCTGGATATCTTCAAGACACAGCAGAGGATCGCCCATGAGAACGGGCTGAAGGTGACGATCCAGATGACCTACGCGTCGCTGTTTAACGACGAGGCGGTCGAGATTGCGAAGCATGACCATGCGGAGTACGGCGACGAGATCGCGCTCTCTCTGCTGGGTCTGCCCTGCGAGGAGTTCCGGGAGAAATACCAGACCAAGGATTTCTGTATCTGGATGTTCTCGATGGAGGAGAAAAAGGCCATCGTCAACGATGTGTTCGAGAAGTTCCATGACCGCTTCGGGTTTTATCCGGAGTCGACGGGCTCCTACTACATGGATGCGGATCTGATCAACTATATCAAAGAGAAATATTCCACGGTGAAGTGCGCGATCGCGACCTGCTGGGAGGAGGGGCCGAAGGCCTACCATACCTGCAACAACTCATGGTACACGCTGTTTGACGGCGGTCCGTGGAATCCGTGGATTCCCTCAAAGCAGAACACGCACGCGCCGGCAGCCAACGAGGCGGAGGACAGCGGTATCGTGGCGATCCCGCACCTTTCGCGTGACCTGATCGCCTGCTACGACGGAAACGGCTCCAATTTCGGCACGCATCCGCAGAACGTGCTCCGCGGCATGATCTACGACACGAAGACATGGGAGTACCCGTATCTTTACAACCTGATCGACCAGTACCGTTCTCTGGAAAAGTACAACAACGGCTATGCCTACAACATGATGTTTGTCGGGCCGGGTTGGATGAATAAGATGGGGCGGTGGGAGGCTCCCTATGAGCTTCTCGTGAAGTCCTATACCGACGGATGCAAATATTACAAAAAGCTCAAGGATGAGGGCCAGCTGATTGACATGACGATGTCCGAGTTTGCCGATTATTACCGCTCGAAAAAGACCTACACGGAGCCGGAGTGTGCGCTGTGGCGCGACATTCTCTACGGATCCGATAAGCAGCTGTTCTGGTACTGCGACCCCTACATGCGCGCCTGCGTCAACATGGATCAGGGCGGTGCAATCGTCGACCTGCGCCCTTATGCAGCGAAGCTGGAGTGGCCGGTCGGCATCGGGACCAAACATGTGCAGGATGCTTCCTATCCGTTCCTGATTCAGGAGAAATACCGGGCGGGTTATTTCACCCACTATGCCGGGGAGGGAACGCTGCGAAGCGCGAAGTTTTTCTATAAGGGCGAGGAGGTTGATCTGGCGCTGTGCCGGACGAAGGCACATTTCTCGCAGGAGGGGAAGACGCGGATTCTGACGCTGGATCCGGTGACGGTGGAGTTCCGCGGCCTGTCCGTGACGATCCAGACGAAGGAATATTTTGAAGAGGGCTCCTCCGCGATCAAGATTGAGCGGAATGTCCTCGAGATGACCGACCCGGCCGCCGAGGTGACGCTTAATGAGTATATGGTGGCTTGCTACGGCACGACGGAGTATCCGGAGGATATGACGGGCATCACCTTAAAGTGTGAGGGCGCGGATGAGAAGGTGATTTCCTACGAGTACCGCTGCCGGGAGGCTTCCCTGTCGGGCGCGTCCGCGGTGAGCGCGACGATCCCCGCCATCGAGACGAAGGTTTCCCTGACCGCCTCCGATGCGGCGGCGGAGGGTTACATCCGGGAGGGCTACGCGTTCTCGCCGATGTTTACGTTGGGATATAAGAAAAATATTGCGGATAAGGAGGTCTTTGCGACATGGCTCAATCTGGAAAAGGCAAATTAAATTATCGCTGCCCGTCCTGCTTTATGCGGGATCTGGACATCGATATGTTCTATGACAAGGACAAGGGGGAGTATTACTGCATCCGCTGCCAGTATACCGGGACGGAGAAGGATGTGCTGGAGAAAAATGAGATGGTGCGGTTCCGGTATCGCGCGATGGGGAAGCGGTTCACCAAATTCGACTTTGATTAACGGAGTTTACGGGATATGAGAAAAGAACAGAATTTTAAATGGGATACGTTATCCTTAGGTACGTGCTATTATCCGGAGCATTGGGATCGGGCGCTATGGCGCGAGGATCTGCAGCGCATGAAGGCCAACGGCATTTTCACGATTCGGATCGCGGAGTTTGCGTGGAGTGTGATTGAGCCGCGGGAGGGCGAGTTTACCTATGAGTTTTTTGACGCGTTTCTCGATGTGGCGGAGGAGGAAGGCATGCAGGTGATCTGGGGGACGCCCACGGCGACGCCGCCGGTCTGGCTGACGGAGAAGTATCCGGAGGTTTTAAACTGCAGGATGGACGGGGTGAAGTACCGCCACGGCATGCGCCGTCACTACAACTACAATTCCCCGAAGTATCAGGAGCTCTCCGCGCGGATTGTGGAGCGCGTGGCGGAGCACTACGGAAAGCGCCCCTGTATCGTGGGATGGCAGATCGACAATGAGATCAACTGCGAGATGGATGAATTTTACTCGGAGAGCGACACGCTGGCGTTCCGGGAGTTTTTAAAGGAAAAGTATCGGACACTGGAGGAACTGAACCGGGCTTGGGGCACCATCGTTTGGAACCAGACTTACAGCGCATGGGAAGAGATTTATGTCCCGCGGACGACTCTGTCTGATGAGACGAATCCGCACCAAAAGCTGGATTACTACCGTTTTATCTCGGAGAGCGCCATCCGTTTCTGTAAGATGCAGAGCGAGATCATCCGGAAATACAAGAAGCCGGGGGATTTCATCACGACGAACGGTCTGTTTGCCAATCTGGACAATCACCGGATGGAGGATGAGTGTCTGGATGTGTATACCTATGATTCCTATCCGAATTTTGCCTACTGTCTGGATGCGGATCCGAAACACAACCGTTTCCTGCGCGACCGGAAGTGGAGCATGAATCTGGCGGAGGTCCGCTCGGTCTGCCCGCATTTCGGCATTATGGAGCAGCAGTCCGGCGCCAACGGATGGAATACGCGGATGGAGGCACCGGCGCCGAAGCCGGGTCAGTTGATGCTGTGGGCCATGCAGAGTGTCGCACACGGCGCGGACTATGTCAGCTTTTTCCGTTGGCGGACAGCCACGGTCGGAACGGAGATTTACTGGCACGGGATTTTGGATTATGACAACCGGGACAACCGGAAGCTGGCGGAAGTGCACCGGGTCTGGGATCGCATGAAGGCGATCGCGGATGTGACCGGTGCGGAGTACAAGGCGGCCTTCGCGTTGGTCAAGGATTATGACAATGCGTGGGATGCGCGGTTGGATGTATGGCACGGCCGTCTGGCGGAGGGCAGCGAGAAAGAGATTTTCGTTGCGGCGCAGGAGAGCCATACGCCTTACGATATTTTTTATCTGAAAGAGGAGACCGAGCTCGCCGAGCTACAGAAATATCCGGTTCTGATCTATCCGCATGCGCTGATTCTGACCCAGAAAAAAGCGGATCTGCTGTCTGCCTATGTGCGGGCGGGCGGAACGCTGATCATCGGCGCGCGCACCGGGCAGAAGGACATTGACGGGCATTGCGTGATGACGCCCATGCCGGGGCTGCTGCGTCAGGTGAGTCAGTCTGATGTGCGGGAGTTTACCTTCCAGTCCCCGGCGGACGATCCGGTCGCCATGGACTGGGACGGCCGGGAGGTCGAGACCGGAGTTTTCCATGACATTCTGGCTGCGGACGGGGCGGATGCGAAGGTACTGGCTACTTATACTTCCAACTACTTCGCGGGAAGCCCTGCACTTGTCGAGAGCGCGGCGGGAGCGGGCAGAGTCCTCCACTTCGGCGGCACCTTCACGCGGGAGAATACCAGGTCGTTTCTGGACTACGCCGGTGTACTTACACCCTGCGCGGATGTGATCACCGCACCGGAGGCCTGCGAGATCGCCCTTCGCGAGAAAGAGGGCAGGCAGTACCTCTTCGTACTGAACTTCGCGGCAGAGCCGCAGACCGTCACGCTGCACCGCACGGCGACCGATCTGGACGACGGCCGGGCAGTGGTCGGGGAGGTTGTGCTGGAAGCATACGGGACAAGGGTCTATGCTCTTTGAAATGTTGGTTAATATGTGAAAATTTTCTCTTGCAATCCGCCGTCTCCTGTGTTAGAATCTTTTTCAGTTATGGGCGTCGGACGGACGACCCTGAGTTTTTGCACGGGAGGTGTGTTTCGTGGATACGGTAAAACTGATCGTAAAGATTTTATTTATGATAATGAGCGTCGTGATGACAGTGATCGTTCTGATGCAGGAGGGCAAGGGCAACGGGCTCGGCTCCCTGTCCGGTTCCAATATCGACAGTTACTGGGGCAAGAACAAGGGACGTTCAATGGAGGGCGTGCTTGTGAAGACCACGAGGATTCTGCTGATCATTTTCCTCGCGGGTGCCGCAGCGATGAATATCGGAAGCTTTCAGTAATGATTGAGGAGTACACAAGAGGCTGTCGTGAGTATGCGGCAGCCTTTTATATATTATGAATGAGTTTGATAAACGAAAAAAAGTAATCTATGATTCAGAACACACAGCGACCGGCGTCTTTACTGTAAGCGATTAAATTTCGGGCGGTAGTTACCGCCACACTACATTTTTGAAGTA
>JAJPYF010000121.1 GCA_021205085.1 Clostridiales bacterium
CGAAGCGGGATTCCGAAAATAAAGATGCGTGACGCAAAAGATGCTGCGGCAGAGATGCCGCGTTTGGTTTGATGGGATAACCATACCATAAAAATGGAGGGGCAGCAAGGTATTTCTGATTTACGAGAGGAAAATTCTTCACATTTTTTTAATGCTTTATTTACAGAACATGCACGAATCTCTGCTATAATCTCCCACAGATTAAGTTTTACAGGAGTGAGAGGTATTGAGACAGATGTTTGATGTAACGGAGGATGGCGGCATGGAAGCTGAGGTGCTGCAGGCTTCGTTTCTTCCTCAGATCAGCGACCGGATGGATGATGCCCAGCGCTTTGACCGGATGATGTTTTTCTACGAGGCGGGGATTCGCCAGATGACGACGAAGCTGCAGATTCTTGACCGGGAGTTCCAGCACAGCAATGACCGGAATCCCATAGAGAATATTAAGAGCAGGCTGAAATCCCCGGAGAGTATCTTAAAAAAGATGGAGCTTCGGGGATTGCCCATGAGCATCAGCAGTATGGTGAATAATATCTATGATATTGCCGGGATACGTGTGATCTGCCCGTTTATCACGGATGTATACCAGATCGCGCAGATGCTGATCAGCCAGACGGATGTGGAGCTTGTCCAGATGAAGGATTACATACGGAACCCGAAGGAGAACGGCTACCGCAGCCTTCATCTGATCGTGAAGCTCACGGTGTTTTTCTCGGACACCGCGCATCAGGTTCCGATTGAGATTCAGCTTCGGACGATTGCGATGAATTTCTGGGCCAGCACGGAGCACCAGCTCCGCTATAAAAAGGATAAAGAGTTTACGCCGGAGATGCACCAACGCCTGAAGGCTTGCGCGGAGCTGATGGCGGATGCGGATTATCAGATGCAGAAGCTCGCGGAGGAGATTCGCTTCTGAGGATTTTATCTATGCCTGGTTTCAGCGTTTTCTGCGCATCATATTCAGGATCATTCGTGCCCGCTGCCGCTGTGCGGGCGGCATGGATTCCATGAGGTGTTCGGCGATAAAGTCCGTCTCACTGACGGAGAACTGAATCCCCTGATCCTTTGCTTTTCCGGAAAAAGTCATGAGCAGCGCCATCATATCTTTGGCGCTGTTCGATTTTTCCTGTCCCATAAAGTTCATGAGAAGCTGCAGCTTTTCGGGCGAGAGATTTTGAAACGCCGGGTTGTTTTGCATTTCGTCTGAGTTCATATTGATATTCTCCGTTATATAGATTTCAGGCCGGCAGAATTCCTTCCGCCATCATGGTTTCGTAGGATGTGTACATCTCAAAAAGGTTGATCATGTTGTCAATGCTTTCCGCCTCCTGCGGCGTGCAGAATTCTTTTATCGCTGTCAGCATGTGACGGATGCGTTCCATGGTCGGTTCGTTTTCGCAGGTGTGAAGCTCGGCAGCCTGAAGCTCCGGCTCGGCATTGAACAGCTGCAGGGTTTTCTGCAGCTCCACCAGCCGGATTGCGAGTGAAAGACTGCGCTGATGCCCACTGTCAAAGTAGGGCACCATGGCTTTGAGCATCTGCAGTTGGCGGCTCTGGATCAGGGAATCCAGAACAGGCTGTCTGGTGTTTGTCTCGTTCATATCGTGCCTCCCTGTATATTAGGGTCAGAAATAGTTGGTCCCTTGTATCATATTATGCGTATTATGGCGAGATATGACCCCAAAAGTTCCGAACGGCACGGAGCGCTTTGGGGTGTCATAATCTATGATGTAACCAGAGTCTGGTTTTGAATGATTACGAGAATATAAAAAAGAGATGGGAGACAATAATGCGGCGAATTGTATATGACGGCGACAGTTTTTATGAGCTGGACGAGGAGTGCATGAAGAAGAAAGAGGAGGAACGAAGAAGAGGCGCTGCAAAAATAACCGAAGAAAAAATCCCGGCAGACGGAAACAGGAAACGAAGCGAAAGAATTTTCAGACGATGAGAGAATACCATATTATATTAAGAAAGAGAATATAAGAGAAAAACCCGGTGCCGTTTTCGACGCCGGGTTTTTGAGGAGGAAATGGAAACAGACTTTAGAAGCCGAAGCCGTTATTGTTGTTTCCGCAGCAGCAGCACAACAGGCAGATCAAAAGCAGACCTTCGCAGCTGTCGCCGTTGCCGGAGAAAAGTGAGGTACCGTTGTTGTTCCCGCAGCAGCAGAGCAGAAGGATGATCCACAGGATGGAGGAGCATCCTCCGCCTTCGTTTCCGCATCCGCAGTTTGTAGCAGCCAAATCACTCATGTTGTCAGCCTCCATATATTTATTTACACTTCATACTATGAGGGAGGCCGGTCCATGTTTCCGCCTCTTGACAAAAAAAGTGTCATGAGCGTATGATGATACACAGGGTAAAAAAGTAGGTATCATCATTTGTCAGTAAATAATTCTGAAAGGAAGGCACACCCCATGGAAAAAATAAAAATGAAGACACCGATTGTCGAGATGGACGGAGATGAGATGACCAGAATCCTCTGGCAGTATATCAAGGACGAGCTCCTGCTTCCGTTTATCGATCTGAACACGGAATACTATGACCTCGGTCTGGTACACCGCAATGAGACGGATGACCGTGTGACTGTCGAGGCTGCCAATGCGACGCAGAAGTACGGGGTGGGGGTCAAGTGCGCAACCATCACACCGAATGCTGCCCGCGTGAAAGAGTACGATTTAAAGGAGATGTACAAGAGCCCGAACGGTACGATCCGCGCGATTCTGGACGGGACCGTTTTCCGCGCGCCCATTCAGGTGCAGGGGATCGAGCCCTGTGTGAAAAACTGGAAAAAGCCGATCACCATTGCCCGTCACGCCTACGGTGATGTTTACAAGGCGAATGAGATGGTGATTCCGGGACCGGGCAGGGTGGAGCTTGTCTATACGGCGGAGGACGGAACGGAGAGCCGCGCGCTGGTACATGATTTTACCTCGGCCGGGGTGGTGCAGGGACAGCATAACCTGAACCGCTCCATCGAGAGTTTTGCCAGAAGCTGCTTTAACTATGCACTGGATACAAAGCAGGATCTCTGGTTTGCCACAAAGGATACGATTTCCAAAAAATATGACCACACCTTTAAGGATATTTTTGAGGAAATATTTGCAGACGAGTATGAAGATCGTTTCAAAGAGGCGGGGATCACCTATTTCTACACGCTGATCGATGACGCGGTGGCCCGCGTCATGAAGGCGGAGGGCGGATTTATCTGGGCCTGCAAGAACTATGACGGAGATGTGATGAGTGACATGATCTCCTCCGCCTGCGGGTCTCTTGCCATGATGACATCGGTTCTGGTTTCTCCCTCCGGTGTCTACGAGTATGAGGCGGCTCACGGAACTGTCATGCGCCATTATTACAAGCATCTGGCCGGGGAGGAGACATCGACCAACTCCGTTGCCACGATCTTTGCTTGGACCGGTGCGCTGCGCAAACGCGGTGAGTTGGATGACATTCCGGAGCTCATGCGTTTTGCGGACAATCTGGAAAAGGCGTGCATTGCCACGATCGAATCCGGAAAAATGACCAAAGATCTTGCGCTGATTACGACGATGCCGGATCCTGTTGTCCTGAACAGTCTGGCTTTCATAAAAGCCGTCCGCGAAACCATGGAGCAGATATATCTATAAGAAGAATGTAATGAAATAACAGTATCGTAGATGCATGTGTGAGAAACGATTCAAAGAAGGGCACTTTGATGTGTCATGGTTGAATGCGTTTTCACACATGCATCATAATGTAAAGCGTAAAGCAGGATGCGATTATGATTCTAGACTGTCAGCACATAACCAAATCGTTCGGGACGGACGCCGTTTTAAAGCAGGTCTCGTTTCATGTGGAGGAGTACGAAAAGGTTGCCATTGTCGGCATCAACGGCGCGGGGAAATCCACACTTTTAAAAATTATCATGGGTGAACTGGCGCCGGATGAGGGGCTCGTGACGTTTGCGAAAGAGCGGACGATCGGGTATCTGGCGCAGCATCAGGATTTTGAGGGGCACCGGACGATCTATGAGGAGGTCATGGAGGCAAAGCGCGACATTGTCGATATGGAGGCGCAGATCCGTTCCATGGAGGAGGAAATGCGCGCGCTTTCCGGTGAAGGGCTTGACGCCCTGATGGAGCGCTATCATCGGCTGCTGGACACCTTTGCGGCGAAGGACGGATACTCCTGTGCGAGCGAGGTCTCCGGAGTCTTAAAGGGACTCGGCTTCGCGGAGGAGGATTTCGGGAAGTGCTGTGCGCAGCTTTCCGGCGGACAAAAGACGCGCGTCTGTCTGGCGCGCCTTCTCGTGACTCGGCCGGACCTCATTCTTCTGGACGAGCCGACTAACCATCTGGATATTGAGTCCATCCGCTGGCTTGAGACGTTTCTGCTGAATTACAAGGGTGCGGTGATACTGGTTTCCCATGACCGCTATTTTATGGATAAGGTGGTGACGAAGGTTGTGGAGATCAGCCTTCATCGCTCTGCCGTCTATGCCGGAAATTATTCCGCTTACGCAGAGAAGGCGGCAAAGGTCCGGGAGGAGCGTCTGCGCGCATGGTATAACCAGCAGCGGGAGATTCACCGTCAGGAGGAGGTCATAGAAAAGCTGAAATCCTTCAACCGCGAGAAGTCCATCCGCAGGGCGGAGAGCCGGGAAAAAATGCTGTCAAAGGTTGAGGTGCTCGAAAAGCCGCAGGAGGAAAAGTCAGAGATGAATCTGACACTGGTTCCTACCGTTGTCAGCGGAAATGATGTTCTGACCGTGGAGAATCTCTCCAAAGCGTACGGCGAAAATACGTTGTTTCGGGAGATTTCCTTTGAGGTGAAGCGCGGGGAGCGTGTTGCGCTCATCGGTGCGAACGGAACGGGCAAGACGACGATACTGAAAATCTTAAACCGCGTTGTGAAGGCGGACTCGGGGACATTTCGCCTCGGCTCCAATGTAAAAATCGGCTACTATGATCAGGAACAGCAGGAGCTCCACATGGAGAAAACGCTGATGGAGGAGATTGCGGATGACTATCCTTCTCTGACCCAGACGCGGATCCGCTCCGTGCTGGCGGCCTTCCTTTTTACGGAGGATGATGTGTTTAAGCGGGTCGGCGACCTGAGCGGCGGGGAGCGCGGGCGGCTCTCCCTCGCGAAACTGATGCTGTCCGAGGCCAACCTCCTGATTCTGGATGAGCCGACCAACCATCTGGATATCCCCTCCAGAGAGATTCTGGAGTCTGCGCTGAACCGGTATGAGGGCACGGTTCTGTTCGTCTCGCACGACCGTTATTTTATCAATCGGACCGCGACACGGATTCTGAACCTGACGAACCGGTGTCTCCTTAATTATATCGGAAATTACGATTATTACATGGAAAAACGGGAGGCCATGGAGGCGGCATACCTGTCCGGTGATTCCGAGGTGACGGAGCAGGGCGGCACGGATAATTCCGCGGGAAAGGCGGACTGGAAGGCCAGAAAGGAAGAGCAGGCCAGACAGAGAAAGCTCCGGAACCGGATCGCGGAGACGGAGGAGGAGATCACAGATCTGGAGGAGCGTCTGGCGCAGATTGAGGCAGAATATGCGAAGCCGGAGGTTGCCACAAACTCTGCGCGTCTGGGTGAGCTGCACAGAGAGAGCACAGAGCTTACAGACAGGCTGGATGAATTGTACAAAAAATGGGAAGAATTGTCGGATAGTTGACGAAAATTTATGTCCTGAACGTAAATTTTGCGTAAGATTGACAATTATTTGACAAAAATTGTAATAGAATGTATAATATATTTTATATTTTTTGATACGATAACTTCAGGAGGAACAGAATGGTACAGAAGAAGATTTCACAGGCTGTAATCCGCAGACTTCCGCGGTATTACCGTTATTTAAGAGATCTGCTGGACGAGGGTACGGAGCGGATTTCATCGAATGAACTGAGTGCCAGAATGAAAGTGACTGCCTCACAGATACGGCAGGATTTGAACAATTTCGGCGGTTTCGGGCAGCAGGGATACGGATATAATGTCCAGTATCTGTATGATGAGATCGGCAAGATTCTCGGCCTGGACTGCCACCACAACATCATCGTGGTCGGAGCCGGCAACATGGGACAGGCGCTTGCGAATTATGTGAATTTTGAAAAACGCGGGTTTATCATGACCGGTCTGTTTGATGTCAATCCGGATCTGATCGGCAAAACGATCCGGGGGATTCCGATTCTGCATGTGGATGATCTGGATACTTTCCTGAAGGAGCATGATGTGGACATTGCGGTTCTGACGCTTCCGAAGGGGGAGGCGGAGAGCGCGGCGGAGAAGCTGGTCAGTCTGGGAATTCATGCCATCTGGAATTTTGCCCACCTTGACCTGAATCTTCCGAAGGACGTGGTGGTTGAGAATGTTCATCTGTCCGACAGCTTGATGCAGCTATCCTATAATATCGTAAAGAATAAAACAAACGAATAATACATATTGTGGGGAGGAGGAACTTTTGCGCGGCATGAGTTCCTCCTCTTGTTACGAACAGGAGGTTCCGATGAAATATGTTTTGACGGCAGCACAGATGCAGCAGTGCGATGCTAACACGATGGGGAAGTTTAAGATGCCCTCGGCGGTTCTCATGGAGCGCGCAGCGTTGGCCGCTGTCGGAGAAATCGAAGAGCGGTTCCCTGCTCCCGGTGCGCGTGTCCTTCTTGCCTGCGGGACGGGGAATAACGGCGGCGACGGGCTTGCCATGGCGCGGCTTCTTTTCCTGAAAGGGTATTCGGTTCAGATCCTTTTTCCGGGGAACGAGGAGAAATGCAGTGCGGAGGCGGCAAGGCAGCTCTCGATTGTCCGCGAATACGGGATTCCGGTTGTGAAGCAGTATCCGGAAGGGACGTTTGACGTGATTGTGGATGCGCTTTTCGGAATCGGGCTTTGCCGGGAGATTGGCGGAGTGTACCGGCAGATGATTGAGCGAATGAACGGGGCGGACGCATGGAAGCTGGCGGTGGATATCGCCTCCGGCATTTCCGCGGACAACGGGGCAGTGATGGGCATTGCTTTTCGCGCAGACCGGACAGCGACATTCGGCTTTGCAAAGATCGGGCAGCTTTTATATCCGGGTGCTGCATACACGGGAGAATTGAGGGTGGAGGATATCGGGATTGACCGGTACAGCCTCTGCGGGTTTCAACCGGCGGTCCGGATGCCGGAGGCGTCGGATCTTTCGCTTCTGCCGCCGCGGCAGGATGATTCCAATAAGGGAACCTATGGGAAAGTATTGATTTTTGCCGGCTCTTACAATATGGCGGGGGCTGCGGCATTCTCGGCAAAGGCGGCTTACCGGGCCGGCGCCGGTCTGGTGAAGGTCGCGACGGACGCCTCAAACCGCACGATCATTCAGAATCTTGTGCCGGAGGCCGTTCTTGCCACATGGGATGAGCGGACAGATATGGACCGGTTCGCGGAGGAACAGATTGCGTGGGCGGATGCGGTGATCATCGGTCCGGGAATCGGACGTTCGCGCCGGGCGCAGGAGCTGGTGAAGAGCGTTTTGGAAAGAGCGAAGGTGCCCTGTCTGGTGGATGCGGACGGCCTGAATATCCTTGCGGAGAAAATGGACTGGATTGATACCGGCAGAGAGAATCTGGTGCTGACGCCGCATCTGGGAGAGATGGCGCGCCTGTGCAAAATGTCCGTTGCGAAGATAAAAAAAGATCTTCTCGCGGTTGCAGAAGTATTTTCATCGCGCTATAATGTGGTGGTTGCCCTAAAGGATTCACGGACCGTAACAGCGGCGCCGTGCGGCCGGACATACATCAATACGACGGGTAATCACGGGATGGCGACCGGGGGTTCCGGCGATGTCCTCTCCGGTGTCATCGGGGCGCTTCTCGCGCGGGCGGTACCGGCGGAGGACGCGGCGGCGCTGGGCGTGATGCTTCACGGAATGGCAGGGGACGCGGCCGCCGGGACAGTCGGCAAAACGTCCATGACGGCTTCGGACATCATCGACGGACTGTGTGCCGTTCTCAGATAACAGGAAAGAAGGCTTTTGCATAATATGAAACAACACAGCAGAATCTGTGCGCAGATTGATCTGGATGCCTTTGAGCATAATCTGAATGAAATTAAGCGGGTGATTTCGCCGGACACAAAGGTCTGTGCCGTGATCAAGACGGACGGATACGGTCATGGTGCGTCGGTTCTCGCCTCAGTTATGGAGGGGCGTGAGGAGATCTGGGGATATGCGGTCGCAACCGTGGAGGAGGCCGTGACACTGCGCGATGGCGGGATTGAAAAGCCGATCCTGATTTTGGGATATGTCTTTGAAGAGGATCTGGATACCCTGATCGATCTGGATATCCGTCCGACCGTGTTCTCCCTTGCGGTGGCGGAGGAGCTTTCCGCGGAGGCGGTTCGCAAAAACCGTGCCGTACACATTCACATCAAACTGGATTCCGGTATGGGGCGCATCGGGTTCCCCTGCTGTGAAGAGACTATTGAAACCATTGCACAGATTGCGAAGCTGCCGAATATTGTGATAGAGGGGATTTTTACACATTTTGCGCGGGCGGATGAGCGCGATAAGTCATGGTCGAAGCGGCAGGCGGAGCGTTTTTTTTCCGTGACGGACGGCCTTGTGCAGCGCGGAATCCGGATTCCGATCCGGCATATCTCAAACAGTGCCGGAATCATTGATCTGCCGCAGTACAATCTCGATCTTGTGCGGGCAGGGATCATCCTCTACGGTCTCTGGCCTTCGGATGAGGTGAATCGGGAGGCAGTGGATCTGCGGCCGATTCTGATCCTGAAGAGTCATGTGGTTCATGTGAAAACCATGACGGACGGGGAGCTGGTCAGCTACGGCGGCACCTACTGCGTAAGCGGAACGCAGCAGATTGCCACGATTCCGGTGGGCTACGGGGACGGTTATCCGCGGGCGCTATCAAACCGGGGATATGTCCTGATTCACGGGCAGAGGGCGCCGGTCTGCGGCCGCATCTGCATGGATCAGTTTATGGTAAACGTCACAGGAATTCCGGATGTAAAGCCGGGGGACGAGGTCATTCTGGTCGGCGGCGGGATTACGATGGAGGAGATCGGCACGCTGTCCGGACGGTTTCACTATGAGTTTGCCTGCGATCTCGGGAAGCGGATTCCCCGCGTATATTGCAGGAACGGGCAGATCGCGGAGGAGGCAATCGAACAAAACAAAGACTGAACCGGAAAATCGCGCCGGTTTTGAATACACTCACCGATAACGGGGATAATACATATAAAACCTGAATTGGAGAGTGTGAGATGGTAATTCGCAGAGGGGATGTCTATTACGCAGATTTGAGGCCGGTGGTCGGCTCGGAGCAGGGCGGTGTCCGTCCGGTTCTGGTTATCCAGAATGATGTGGGCAACCGGCACAGCCCGACTGTGATCTGTGCGGCGGTCACATCCCGCATGAATAAGGCAAAGCTGCCGACACACATTGAGCTCAGCGCAGCCCGGTACCATATGGTGAAGGATTCCGTGATTCTTCTGGAGCAACTGCGGACCATAGATAAAATGCGCCTGAAAGACAAAATCTGCCACCTTGACGGGGACATTATGAGAAAAGTAAACAGAGCACTGGGTATCAGCCTCGAACTGGATACATAGCTTGACTATTCGGGGTATAACTGCTATCATATTCAGTGTATGTGATTTGAACAATTACTATAATATACATGGAAAACAGGGAGGAAAAAGGATGTCGGGACATTCAAAGTTTGCCAACATCAAGCACAAAAAAGAAAAAAATGACGCGGCAAAAGGGAAAATTTTTACAGTGATCGGACGTGAGATCGCGGTTGCGGTAAAGGAGGGCGGGCCGGACCCGGCCAATAACAGCAAGCTCCGCGATGTGATCGCCAAGGCAAAGGCCAACAATATGCCGAACGAGACGATCGACCGCGGGATCAAAAAGGCGGCCGGCGACGCGGCCTCCGTCAATTACGTGTCGGCTACATATGAGGGCTACGGCCCCGGCGGGACGGCGATCATCGTCGACACGCTGACAGACAACAAAAACCGCACGGCGGCCAATGTCAGGAGTGCCTTTACCAAGGGCAAGGGGAGCATCGGCACACAGGGCTGTGTCTCGTTCATGTTTGACCGCAAGGGGGAGATTATCATCGACCGCGAAGAGTGTGAGATGGACGCGGATGATCTGATGATGCTTGCTCTGGATGCGGGCGCGGAGGATTTCACGGAGGAAGAGGACAGCTTTACGGTGATTACGGATCCGGACTCTTTCAGCGATGTGAGACAGGCGTTAGAGGAGGCCGGCATCGACATGGCGAGTGCCGAGGTTACGATGATTCCGCAGAACTATGTGGAGCTGACCAACGAGCAGGATATCAACAATATCAACCGGATTCTTGATCTGCTGGACGAGGATGACGATGTACAGCAGGTATATCATAACTGGGATGAATAACAGAAGGAGGGGGTTTTATGAAGAAGGTTTTATTTGCAGCGTCTGAATGCGTGCCGTTTATCAAGACCGGAGGGTTGGCCGATGTGTGCGGTTCGCTTCCGAAGATGTTTGACAAGGAGGAGTGGGATATCCGGGTTGTGATCCCGAACTATTCCTGCATTCCGGAGCAGTACCGTCATGAATTTCAGTATGTGACGCATTTCTATATGGGAACCGGTTCCTATGTTCCCTATAAGTATGTGGGCGTATTGTCATATGTGCTGGACGGGATTACATATTATTTCATCGACAATGAGGAGTATTTTAACTGTTTTCTTCCCTACGGCAACATCCGCTATGACATTGAGAAGTTCTGCTTCTTTGACAAGGCGGTTCTGTCGATGCTGCCGCTGATCGGATTCCAGCCGGATCTGATTCACTGCCATGACTGGCAGACCGGATTTATCCCGGTCTATTTAAAAACCGAGTTTCAGGGGGATATGTTCTTCTGGGGCATGAAGTCCATGATGACCATCCACAATCTGAAGTTCCAGGGCATCTGGGATGTGAAGACCATGATGGGGCTTACCGGTCTGCCGAAGGAGCTGTTCACGCCGGATAAGCTGGAGTTCAAGAAGGACGCCAATATGCTGAAGGGCGGCCTTGTCTACGCGGATTACATCACGACGGTCAGCGACACCTATGCGAGAGAGATTCAGACGCCGTACTACGGCGAGGGTCTTGACGGGCTGATGGCGGCGCGGCATTTTGATATGCAGGGGATTGTAAACGGGATTGACTACGATATTTACAATCCGGCGACGGATCCGAAGCTGTATGTCAATTACGACGCAGACTCCTTCCGCAAGAAGAAGTTCCAGAACAAGCTGAAACTGCAGGAGCAGCTCGGTCTTGCCGTGGATAAGCATAAGTACATGATCGGCCTGGTTTCCCGCCTGACGGACCAGAAGGGACTGGATCTGATCGATCAGTGCTTTGAGGGTATTGTGGATGATTACACGCAGTTTGTCGTGATCGGCACCGGCGAGGAACAGTATGAGAATATGTTCAAGTATTACGCGTGGAAGTATCCGGACCGCGTATCCGCGAATATCTGCTATGACGCGGATCTGGCGCAGAAGCTTTATGCGGCGGCGGATGCTTTCCTGATGCCGTCCCGGTTTGAACCCTGCGGCTTGACACAGTTGATGGCCTTCCGTTACGGAACGGTTCCGATTGTCCGTGAGACCGGCGGCCTGAAGGATACGGTGGAGCCGTACAATGAATACGAGAATACCGGAACCGGTTTTTCTTTCTCGGCTTACAATTCCGAGGATATGCTCCATGTGATCAACTACTCCAAGGAGGTCTATTTTGACAAAAAACGTCAGTGGAACCAGATGGTGGAGCGGGGCATGCGGACCGATTTCTCGTGGGGTGTTTCCGCGGGAAGATACCGCGACCTCTACAATTTCCTGATCGGGGAATAGATGAAAACCAGATCAGCCGCCGGATTGACCGGCGGCTGATTTTTTCTGCATATTTCCCTCATGCCGGATGTCAAGAGGATGTATAGAAAAACAGGATCGGAAAATACTAAATACAACCTTAAAACAGGCATCAGGACAGAATGGAGAGATATGCATGGAAAAAGAAGAAGAGTTAAAAACAGAGGAAATCCGGGACTTCGGACAGTTCCGGATGAGTCATAGCCGGCAGGAGCACAGCGTGTATCTTTTGTCGATTATCGGAGAGATCGAGGGGCATGAGTGTCTGGCGTCCACGGCAAAAACCACGAAATATGAACATGTCCTGCCGAAGCTGGCAGAAGTGGAGGATGACGCCGGTGTGGACGGCGTTCTGGTCTTGTTAAATACCGTCGGGGGAGATGTGGAGTCCGGTCTGGCGATCGCGGAGATGATCGCGTCGCTGAGCAAGCCCACCGTGTCGCTGGTGCTGGGCGGGAGCCACTCCATCGGCGTGCCGCTGGCTGTATCCACCGACTATTCCTATATTGTTCCGACGGGTACGATGGTGATTCATCCGGTGCGCCTGTCGGGTACGGTGATCGGCGCGCCGCAGACTTACGATTATTTTAAACAGATGCAGGACCGGATCGCGGGGTTTATCGAATCACACTGTGCGGTAAGCGCGCAGCGGATCGAGGAGATGATGATGAACACCAGTATGCTGACGAAGGATCTCGGCACCATTCTGGTCGGCCATGAGGCGGTGGCGGAGGGGATCATCAACGAGGTGGGCGGCATTGCGGAGGCCGTCAAACGCCTGCATTTTATGATCAATGAGGATACGACGCCCCGCGAATAAGCAGGGACGGATGATCTGCCGTAAAGGTTCAAAAAAAGAATGATGACATAGAATCCAAAGTGTGCTAATATTAACTCTGGTATGGTTACAGGCAGCTATATTACGAATTGCCAAAGATAAAGGGGATATTATGTCATTACTGCAATCGATACTGATGGGACTGATTCAGGGGCTGACGGAGTTTTTGCCGGTGAGCAGCTCGGGACATCTGGCTTTGTTTAAGATACTCTTTCATGTGGAGACGGACACCGGCATGTTTTTTGACGTTCTACTCCATGTCGGCACGCTCGCGGCGGTCTGTTTGATTTATTACAAAGACATTTTCCATCTGATAAAGGAGACGGTCTGTATTATCGCGGACTGTGTGTACAATCTCCGGATCCTGATCGGGAAAATGCGGCATGTCGAAGGGCGGTATCGGCGGATCGTCTGCAACAGTTACCGGAAATTTGTGCTTATGATTCTGGTTTCCACAATTCCGACCGGCATCATTGGCTATGTGGCGGCAGATCTGGTGGAGATGGCGTCGGAGATTCTGCTGATACCGGGCATCTGTCTGGTGATTACCGCGGTAATCCTGTTCATCTGCGACTACCTTCCGGACGGCAAAAAGAGGCCGAAGGAAGCCTCGTGGACAAACGCGTTTCTCATCGGGATTTGCCAGGGAATCGCTACCTTCCCCGGTATTTCCCGTTCCGGAACTACGATTACGGCCTGTGTGGCCTGCGGGTTTGACCGGAAGTTCGCGGTGAAGTATTCCTTCATCCTTTCCATACCGGCGATTCTGGGAGCCATGCTTCTCGAGGTGAAGGATGCCGGTTCGATGGCGGTTTCTTCGTCTCAGGCGGGGATTTATGTGGTCGGCATGCTTGTGGCGGCGGGTGTGGGGTATATCTGCATTAAGACGATGCTTGTGATTGTCCGCAATAAAAAGTTTAAATTTTTTGCATTTTATTGTCTGGCAGTGGGTCTGTTATCCATCGGCGGATATATTTATCTGGCCTAGGAGAATGCGGCTGCGCATTCGGGAAACGGCTCTTGTGTGAGGTTTATATGGCAACATCCGGGAAATCATCTGTCCGGAGAAAAACTTCCGGAAAAAAGAGAAAATCAAACGCCAGAAAGAAAAAAGCGGCGGCAGCCTCCTTCTCATGGAAGATAGAGGTGCTGCTGTTTGCACTGCTTGCCTTCTGCGTGGTCGTTTTTGTGTCAAATATCGGGAAAGGGGGAGTGGTTGGCGATGCCGTCAGCAACTTCTTTTTCGGCCTGTTCGGGATTTTGTCCTACGCCTTTCCCGTCGTGCTTTTTCTTGTCTCCGCGTTTCTGATCTCCAATCGGATTTCGGATCGCAGGGGAAGCCGCCGCGCATGGTCCGGACGTGTGGTTATGAAGTCCGTATCCGGCATTGTTTTCTTCGTCTTTCTGTGTGTGTTTGCCCACATGGTTTACATAGGAGGGATATCGGAGAACTTCCGCGCGGTGTATACCGATTGTTCCGCGGCAAAGGCCGGGGGCGGGGTGGTTGGTGCAGTCATCGCGTCGGCAATGCTTCGTGCATTCGGGCTGGCCGCTACATATATCATCGACTTTATCATTTTGATTCTTTGTGTGGTTCTGATCACGGAGAAATCTCTGCTCAAGGGGATTTCTCAGGGGAGCCGGAAGGTTTACGATAAAGGGAAACGTGCGGCCGGAAAACGCCGGGAGAATGCCGCGAATAGGGCGGATCGGGCGGCGGAGGAGGCCGAGAAGACCCGCCGCGGCAGAACAGTCTCCGGTGTTTCAACGGATACCGGCTTGAAAGCACCGAAGGAAGAGATAAAGTCAGACCGTCTCAGCGAGGTTGACATGTCACAGATGTCCGCCGCCGACAGTTGGGGTGACCGGCCGGAACCGGTGATCCGGTTGTCCGGACAGGAGACAGCGCAAAGCAGTGAGTCTGGGGAAACGGAAGCGGAGGCTCCGGTGAAAAAAAGAAGGCCGGCGAAGACCAAAGAGTCTGCAAGGGCGGCTGCGGCAGAGGCGGCCGGTATCTCGGAGGCGATTCAAAGCGCCGCGGATGATCAGGCGGATTATGTATATCCGGATGTCAATTTGCTCGCGAAGGGGGATCCGACCAAGACCGGAGATTCCAGACAGCATCTGCAGCAGATGTCGATGAAGCTGCAGCAGACTTTAGAGACGTTCGGCGTCAATGCCCGCGTGACCAATGTGGTCTGCGGACCGGCTGTCACGCAGTATGAGATTCAGCCCGAAATGGGGGTCAAGGTCAGCAAGATCGTAGGATTGGCTGACGATATCAAACTGAACCTGATGGTATCGGATATCCGCATCGAGGCGCCGATTCCCGGCAAGGCGGCCATCGGCATCGAGGTGCCGAACCGCGAGAATGTGACCGTCGCTTTCCGCGATCTGGTCGAGTCCGCCGAATTTCAGAATCACAAATCAAAGATTGCATTTTGCGCCGGAAAGGATATCGCGGGGCATGTGATTGTGGCGGATATTGCAAAAATGCCACACCTGCTCATTGCGGGGGCAACCGGCTCCGGAAAATCGGTTTGCATCAACACGATTATCATGAGTATTCTGTACAAAGCGGATCCCACCGAGGTAAAGCTGATCATGATCGACCCGAAGGTGGTGGAGCTGAGTGTCTACAACAATATCCCGCATCTTCTGATCCCGGTGGTCACGGATCCGAAGAAGGCGGCGGGCGCACTGCATTGGGCGGTAGCGGAGATGACGGACCGTTACAACAAGTTTGCGGAGTACGGCGTCCGTGACATACAGGGCTACAACAAAAAGGTGGAGTCCATCCGGGATATAGAGGATGAGAACAAGCCGCAGAAGATGCCGCAGATTGTTGTGATTGTGGATGAGCTGGCGGATCTGATGATGGTTGCCGCGGGAGACGTGGAGGATGCGATCTGCCGTCTGGCGCAGCTTGCGAGGGCGGCGGGGATTCACCTTGTCATCGCGACCCAGCGCCCGTCTGTCAACGTGATTACCGGCCTGATCAAGGCAAACATGCCGTCCCGCATCGCGTTTTCCGTCACATCCGGCGTGGATTCCCGGACGATACTGGATATGAACGGCGCGGAAAAGCTTCTCGGAAAAGGGGATATGCTCTTTTATCCGCAGGGGTATGCCAAGCCGCTCCGCGTTCAGGGGGCGTTTGTCTCGGATGCGGAGGTTTCCCGCGTTGTGGACGATATTATCGCGAAGAACGGACAGGGTTCTTACAGCTCTGAGATAGAGGAAAAGGTAAAAACTTCCGGTTCCGCACTCGGTACAGGTTCCGGCGGATTCCCCTCGTCGGATGACGGCAGGGACGTATATTTTGAGGATGCAGCCCGTTTCCTGATTGAGAAGGAAAAGGGTTCCATCGGCATGCTGCAGCGCAATTTTAAAATCGGGTTCAACCGTGCGGCACGCATTATGGATCAGTTGGAGGAGGCCGGTGTCGTAGGGCCGGAGGAGGGAACAAAGCCCCGCCGTGTTCTGATGACGCAGGAGGATTTTGAGCGTCTGGGAGAAGAAGGGTGACGGAATGAAATCTACAATTTTGCATGAAAAACGCAATGCGTTTTTTCAGATAGAGTATTTTTATTTCACTTCTACAGGAGGACAGAATTCATGAAAACAGACATTCAGATTGCACAGGAAGCGGTGATGGAGCCCATTGTCGATGTGGCGGCACGCATTGGGATCGGGGAGGATGACATCGAGCTGTACGGAAAGTACAAAGCCAAACTGACCGATGACCTGATTCACCGCATACAGGACCGTCCGGACGGGACACTGGTGCTTGTGACAGCGATCAACCCGACCCCGGCCGGAGAGGGCAAGACGACGACCAGCATCGGACTGGCACAGGCATTCGGGAAGTTAAATAAAAAGGCAATTCTCGCACTCCGTGAGCCATCGCTGGGACCGTGCTTCGGGATCAAAGGCGGAGCGGCCGGCGGCGGGTATGCGCAGGTGGTTCCCATGGAGGATCTGAACCTGCATTTTACGGGCGATTTTCACGCGATCACAGCGGCGAATAATCTGCTGGCTGCGATGGTCGATAACCATATTCAACAGGGAAATTCACTCGGAATCGATCCGAGACAGGTCGTCTGGAAGCGGTGTCTCGACATGAATGACCGTGTTCTGCGAAACGTGGTCGTCGGACTCGGGAGCAAGACGGACGGCATGGTGCGGGAGGATCATTTTATCATCACGGTTGCATCGGAGATCATGGCGGTGCTCTGTCTTGCGGATGATATGGAGGATCTGAAGCGCCGGCTCGGCAGGATGATCGTCGGCTACTCCTTCTCCGGGAAGCCGGTCACAGCGGCGGATGTACAGGCGGTTGGAGCGATGGCTGCGCTCTTAAAGGACGCCATGAAGCCGAACCTGATTCAGACGCTGGAGCACACACCGGCGATCGTGCACGGCGGTCCGTTTGCCAACATTGCCCACGGCTGCAACAGTGTCCGCGCGACAAAGACAGCTATGAAGCTGGCGGATATTACTATCACGGAGGCAGGATTCGGAGCCGATCTGGGCGCGGAGAAGTTCTTTGATATCAAATGCCGCAAGGCGGGCCTGAAACCGGATGCGGTGGTTTTGGTTGCAACCATTCGTGCGCTCAAGTATAATGGAGGCGTTCCGAAGGATCAGCTCTCATCGGAGAATCTGGAAGCCCTGAAGAAGGGAATTGTGAATCTGGAAAAACATATTGAGAATTTACAGAAATACAGAGTGCCGGTCGTGGTCACACTGAATTCCTTTCTCACGGATACGGCGGCAGAGATAAAGTTTGTCGAGGATTTCTGTGTGGAGAGAGGGTGTGAGTTCGCGCTGTCCGAGGTTTGGGAAAAGGGCGGCGAGGGCGGCATCGCGCTGGCGGAAAAGGTTTTATATGCCCTAGAGCATAAGGAGAGCGATTTTAAAGTCCTGTATGGGGATGAGCTTTCACTGAAGGAAAAAATTGAGACGATTGCGAAGGAGATCTACGGCGCTGCCGCGGTTTCCTATTCCGGCGCCGCGTCCAGAGAGTTAAAGCGGATTGAGGAGCTTGGCATGGGCAGATTCCCCGTCTGTATGGCGAAGACGCAGTATTCGCTCTCGGACGATCAGAATAAGCTGGGGCGGCCGTCCGGTTTCACCCTCAATGTGCGGGAGGTCTATGTCAGTGCGGGAGCGGGCTTTGTCGTTGCAGTCACCGGCGCGATTATGACGATGCCGGGTCTGCCGAAAAAGCCGGCGGCCAACAATATTGATGTTGATGCCAACGGCGTGATCACAGGTTTGTTCTGATAGGATAGCGGGAAAGAGGATACTATGGTTTGTTCAAAGTGCGGAGCGGAATTAAAAGAGGGATGTGTGTATTGTTCCCAGTGCGGACAGGAGGCACAGATTGTCTCTGAAATCAACATTCTGGAGGATGAGCTGCTGCGTGAGCTGATGGATGAACAGCTTCATCCGGATGCTGAGAAGGAAAACGAGGAGGCCGCGCAGGAGGAAAAAGAGCGGATCCGGCGGAGAGAGCGGGAGGAGAGAAAGCTTGCGAAAAAACGTAAAAAGCGCAGGCGAAACGGGATTATTATGATTGTGATTCTCTCGGCGGTTCAGGCGGGCGGGATTTTTGTGCTTCGCTACCGGCAGAATCATTCTGAAAATTATCTGCTCACGCAGGCGCAGGAGGCGTATACACAGAAGAATTATCAGTCCGCTTTGGACTACCTCGAAAAGCTGCTTGCACTGGATGGGGAAAACACGGATGCGCTTCTTCTCAATGCGCAGATTTTCGCCGCGCAGAAAGAGTATGAGTCGGCGGAATCGCTGTTTTTGCAGGTGATCAGCATGGAGCCGGATTGCGTGGATGCCTATGAAGGTCTGATTGGTGTGTACGCGGCACAGGATCGGACCGATTTGATATTGGCGCTGATGGAGGATGTCACGGATGAGGATATCCTTGCACTCTTTGAGGATTATGTCATCCCGACGCCGGAGATCGAGGTGGAGAGCGGCGCCTATACGGAGTACTTTGAGGTAAAAATCACTGCGGAGAACAAGAATCTGAGCATTTATTATACGCTGGACGGCTCGGAGCCCACGACGGAGGATACCCTCTATACGGAGCCGGTGGAGATTGAGGAGCAGGGAACGATTACACTGACGGCGGTCTGTGTGGACGAGGATGGAAATTACAGTGAGACGGTCTCTGCGGTCTATGAGGTGGAGCTGGAGGCGCCGGATGTGCCGACGGTATCGCCCGATGGCGGCCAGTACACGACAGCGGCCTCCATCACCGTGAGTGTCCCGTCCGGTGTGACTGTGTATTACACATGGGATAACACCACACCGACGACATCCTCCTCAAAATATACGGGACCGCTGGAGATGCCGGAGGGAAATAATATTCTCTCGCTGATCGCGGTGGACGAATACGGAATGCAGAGTGAGGTGTTGAAGTGCAACTATATCTACTATCCGGAGACGGAGGAGTAGAGGTCGATTGTGTTTGAAAAGGAGCGGGATTATGAAATTTACAAAAATGCACGGCTGCGGCAATGATTATGTATATGTCAACGGCTTTGAGGAGCAGATCGAAGATCCCTCAGCCGTTTCAAAGTTTGTCAGTGACCGACATTTCGGCATCGGATCCGACGGATTGATCCTGATCTGCCCGTCGGATGCGGCGGATTTTCGCATGGCGATGTACAACGCCGACGGTTCCGAGGGAAGCATGTGCGGAAATGGGATCCGCTGTGTGGCAAAGTATGTCTATGACCACGGGATGACGGAAAAGACAGAGATTTCCGTTGAGACAAAGTCCGGAATCAAATATCTGGATCTGACGGTGGAGAACGGGAAGGTTTCTCTCGTAAAGGTAAATATGGGCGCGCCGGGGCTGTCGCCGGAGCAGATTCCGGTCCGGGTTGACGGGGAGCGGGCTGTGGATGTGCCCATCACGGTTCTCGGTGAGGAGTACCGCATGACCTGTGTTTCCATGGGAAATCCGCATGCGGTTGTTTTTGTGGGTGATACGGAGCAGTTCCCGTTGGAAAAGGTGGGGCCGCATTTTGAGCACCATGAGATGTTTCCGGACCGGGTCAACACGGAGTTTGTGCAGGTGATCAGCCGCTCGGAGGCGAATATGCGCGTCTGGGAACGGGGAGCCGGCGAGACATGGGCCTGCGGGACGGGGACCTGCGCCTCGGTTGTGGCGGGTGTGCTGAACGGGGTTTTTGATGAGAAGGTGCTGGTTCACCTGCGGGGCGGAGATCTTCGGATTTTTTATGACCGGGAGGCGGATACGGTGTGGATGACCGGGCCGGCGACCACGGTCTTTGAAGGGGAGATACAACTGTAATAGTTGGGACGGATACGCCGGATGTTTTTGACATATTTCAGGCAACCGGGGCAACGCTTCGACAAACTAATCGCTAACTGCGACTAAGACGCTC
>JAJPYF010000014.1 GCA_021205085.1 Clostridiales bacterium
TTATTAAATTTTCTTCATGAAAATCCCCCAAAAAGTAACTACAAAATTTTGTGCAGGTTTAAGCGCTTCTCTCCCATTGAAAAAGAACCACTCCCGCGATCGCCACCGCCATCCCGATCAGCTTCTGCATGGACCAATCCGCCTTCTGCGTACCAAAAAGGCCGGCAAGTTCTATGATGTATGCGCTGATCATCTGCGCAATGACGATAAAAAGCACCGCCTGCGCCGGCCCCATGATATCCATGCTCTTTACCACAGTCAACGTGATAAACGCACCGATCACACCGCCGAGGAGCACATACTTCGGACGGAATTCAAAGAGCAGGGCGAAAGAAGTCCGATCCGCCGCGCCCCAGAACGCGAGGCAGACCGCCAATGCGGTCATCTGCACCCATGTATTTGCAACCCAGAGGCTGCTGTGCTCCGTCACATTTGTATTGAAAACGCCCTGCACACTCATCAAAATGCCGGACAGAACCGCGATTAAAATTCCCAACATCAGGCATCCCTCTTTTCACTGTCGTGAACTTAGGATGTGCACAATGCCTGAAAAATATACACGCTCCGTCCGGCCGAAATACATTTTGTAATGACTCAGAATGTCGAGAGCACCGCGTCCAGCTTTTCCGCCATCTCATCCACATGCTGCCGCTCGATAATGAGCGGAGGCACAAAACGGACGACATTGCTTCCCGCCGTGATGACAATCAGCCCCTCTTCCAGTGCTTTCGCCGCCACCTGTCCTACCGGGACCTCCATCTCCAGCCCCTGCATCAGGCCAAGTCCCCTGCAGTCCGTGATAAAGGAATATTTTTCCTTCAGTTTTTCCAACTGAATCTCCAGATACAGGGCAATCTCATTGACATGGGCGACCAGATTCTCCTTCTCAAAAATGTCAAACACCTTGCTCACTGCCGCGCCCACCAGAGGATTCCCGCCGTAGGTCGTGCCGTGGTCGCCCGGTGCGAGCGACAGATCCGCCACCCTCTGTGTCATCAGAAATGCTCCCACCGGCACGCCGCCGCCCAGCGCCTTCGCCACCGTCATGATATCCGGCTTCACGCCGTACTGCTGCCAGGCAAACATGGCGCCGGTCCGGCCCATCCCGCACTGAATCTCATCCAGAATCAGCAGGATATCCCGCTCATCGCAGAGATCCCGGACACCCTGTAAAAATGCCGGATCAGCCGGGTAAATTCCGCCCTCTCCCTGCACGGTCTCCATGATAACCGCACAGGTTTTTTCCGTGATCTGTGCCTTCACGCTCTCCAGATCGTTATATTTTGCAAATTTAATTCCCGGAATCAGCGGTTCAAACGGCTCCTGATAATGCTTTGTCCCCGTCACGGAAAGTGCGCCGAGGCTTCTCCCGTGGAAGGAATGCTCCATGGCAATGACCTCGTGCCCCGCATGGCCGTCCCGCGAAAACGCGTACTTTTTCGCCGCTTTCAGCGCGCCCTCAATGGCTTCTGTTCCGCTGTTCGTGAAAAAGATCCGGTCCATGTCGGAGGCCGCCAGCGCCTTTTGCGCCGCCTTCAGGATCGGCACATTAAAATAGAGGTTCGAGGTGTGAATCAGCTTTCCGACCTGCTCTTTTAAGGCATCCTCATACTCCCGGTTGCCGTATCCGAAGGCACAGACTGCAATGCCCGCCGCGAAATCCAGATATTTTTTCCCGTCCGTGTCATAGAGGTAAACACCCTCGCCCTTTTCCAGAACCACCGGAAAACGATTATATGTATGGAGGAGCGACTGCTCCACACCGTCCATGTATTCCTGTTTATTCATGATAATACCGAACCTCCTTCTCATTCAGAATCGCCGTTCCGATCCCCTTGTTGGTAAAGATTTCCAGAAGCAGACAGTGTGCCAGACGTCCATCCAGAATATGAACTCTGGAGACGCCGTTTTTCACCGCATTGATGCAGTTGCCCAGCTTCGGCAGCATGCCGCCCACCACATAGCCGCTCTGCAAAAGCTCCTCAGCCTCAGAGACCGTCAACTCGGAAATCAGCGTGGAGGGATCTTCCGGATCCCGGCGCACGCCCTCGATATCCGTCAGAAACGCCAGCTTCTCCGCGTTCACCGCACAGGCGATCGCGCAGGCCGCATCGTCCGCGTTGATATTGTATGTCTGGAAGGAATCATCCAGGCCGATCGGGCAGACGATCGGGAGAAAATCCTTCTCCAACAGGTCAAAGAGAATCTTCGGATCCACCTCGCGGATTTCTCCGACATAGCCGATGTCTCCGCCCTCCGTCTGCTTCTTATCCACCTTCAAAAGACCGCCGTCCTTTCCGCTGATGCTGACCGCCCGGACACCGAGACTCTCCACCATTGATACCAGTGATTTCCCGACCCGGCCGAGAACCATCTCCGCGATCTCCATGGTCTCCGCATCGGTCTTGCGAAGTCCGTTGATAAAAACCGGCTCGATACCGGATTTTTCGACCCACCGGTTAATCTCTTTCCCGCCGCCATGGACGATGATGGGCTTAAACCCGACCAGCTTCAAAAGCGTCACATCCTGAATGACACTCTTTTTCAGATTTTCATCCAGCATGGCGCTCCCGCCGTATTTTACCACAATGATGCGGCGGTTAAACCGCTGTATGTAGGGAAGCGCTTCGATCAGCACCTCCGCTTTCGCCTTTAATTCTTCTATTCTCTCTGCCATAGCTTCCTCCTCAGGAACGATAATCCGCATTGATTTTTACATAGTCATAACTCAGGTCGCAGCCCCACGCCGTTGCGGCAGCCTCCCCCATCTTCATGTCCGCGATCACCGTGACCGCAGGCTCCGACAGGATGCGGGTCGCGTCGTCCTCGCTGTAATCCACAGCGATGCCGTCCCGGAAAATCAGCAATCTTCCCGCCGCGCTCTCAAACGTGAGCTCGGTTTTCTCCGGGTCAAAGTCCACGCCGGAGTAACCCAGCGCACAGAGAATGCGGCCGAAGTTCGCATCGTGCCCGAAGATCATCGCCTTCACCAGGCTGGAACAGACCACCGATTTGCTTAATACCCTGGCCTCCTCCTTCGTCCGGGCATGGATGACCTTCACCTCAAGCAAAGCCGTTGCCCCCTCGCCGTCGCCCGCCATCATCTTAGCCAGCTCTGTGTTGACAAAGGAAAGTGCCCGGCAAAACGCTTCGTAATCCGCATTTTTCTCCGTGATCTCCGCATTTCCGGCACAGCCGTTGGCCAGAAGCAGCACCGTATCGTTGGTGGAGGTATCGCCGTCCACGGAGATCATATTGTAGGTGTCCGCAATATCCGAACGCAGCGCTTCCTGCAAAAGTTCATGGGAAATCGCCAGATCCGTCGTCAGAAACGCAAGCATCGTGCACATATTCGGATGAATCATGCCGGAGCCCTTGCACATCCCGCCGAGCGTCACCGTCGTCTCTCCTATCTCGAACTGAACCGCCACTTCCTTCTCATGGGTATCCGTGGTCATGATCGCCCCGGCTGCCGCGTGACCGGCCTCGGGGCTTCCGTCAAGCAGCGGAGCCATCGCACCGACCCCCGCGTGGATCCGGTCCATCGGAAGCTGCATGCCGATGACGCCGGTGGACGCAACAAGCACCTGCCCGGCCGGTATCTGAAGCGTTTTTTCTACTTCCGCAGCCGTCTCCCTGCAATAGCGCAGCCCTTCCTCGCCGGTGCAGGCATTGGCGATTCCGGAATTTACCACCACCGCCTGCGCACAGCCGGCATCCGTAACCTGCCTGTCCCAGACCACCGGCGCTGCCTTCACCACATTCGTCGTGAAGGTTCCCGCCGCCCGGCAGGGCGTTTCGCTGTAAATCATCGCCATATCCGTCCGGTTTTTATATTTGATCTCTGCCGCTGCCGCCGCCGCAAGAAATCCCTTTGCGGCTGTCACGCCGCCATTTATCTGTCTCATATCCCGCATCCTCTTTTCATTCATTAAAGTGGGTAATATTCTCTTCATTCAGGACAAACTCGTACCGGTTCGCATCGCTTCGCATGGTCCATCCGAAGGATTCCCAGAACCGGTTTCCGATCTCATTCGTTTTAAACGCGATCAGGCTGATCCGGTTGATCTCCTGCCTGCGAAGGGCAAGCATCGCCGCCTCTGCCATCTGTTTGCCGATCCCGCGGCGGCGGTACCGCTCATCCACGCAGACATGATAAAAACAGCCGGTCCGTCCGTCGTGCCCGCAGAGAATGGAGCCGATGATCACTCCGTCCGCCTCCGCCACGACGCTGGTCGTCGGATTGCGGTCCAGAAACCGCGCCGTTCCCTCTCTGGAATCATCGATGCTGCGGATGCCGAACCCCCGGATTGTCTTCCAGAGAGCATACACCCTGTCATAGTCTTCGATTGTCATCGGGCGAATCAATACATCCATCCGCACACCTCCCGCCTGCACCGGCGTTTTCTTCCCGTCTCCGTCCAAATTCATTTATTCAAATATTATGCATAAATATGCATTCATTCATGAATTATTCATCTCAAAACCGATTCGGATACAAGAATAAGCAATCGGTTCTGCCCTCAGATAAGAAAATACCTTTTCCATAATAACACAAACTTTTCATTATTCAACTCTTTTTTTCTCTTTCGTTCATATTTTTATGTTTTATGTATTTTTAT
>JAJPYF010000042.1 GCA_021205085.1 Clostridiales bacterium
CCTACTCGCTTCGTACAGTGGGGTACGCGGTATCCGCGTCCGATCTGCAGCCGGGCGACATCATCTGCTATGAGGGGCACTGCGCGATCTACATAGGCGGCGGGGCGATCGTCCATGCGGCCAGCGCGGCATCCGGGATCAAGATCACTTACAACTACGCTTATCGGACCGTGGTTGCGATCCGCCGGATCTTCTGATATTAAAAACATTACTTTTCGGTTAATCGGATTCCCCTCTCGGTGAATCCGATTTTTCTTTCTTTATACAGATGGCCGACGGCCCGCTTGAATGCCGCCTTGCTCATATGAGCCTCCCGCTTGATGATCTCCGGTGAGGCTTTGTCGTTGAAGGGGAGTACGCCGCCGTACTCTGTGATGAGCTGAAGGATCTGTTCGGAGTCAGCGTCCATCTGCAGATACGCCTTCTCGCGGATGGTGAGATCCAGCTTGCCGTCTGCCTTGACATTGCTGACCGTGGCGGAGATTTTGTCTCCGATTTTCAGCGCCGTTGTATTCTCGTGTCCGGGGATCATTGCGGAATAGCAGTCGTCCACCGCCACGAATGTGCCGAAATCCCGGCTGAACTCGTAGACGCGTCCGCTGACCCTGTCTCCTTTTTGGTAAGGAGAATCTATCCGCAGCAGATGATAGAGTCCCTTCATGGTGGCACAGAGGCGGTCGCTTTTGTCTATGTAGAGGGTAACCAGAATCTCGCTCCCCTCCCGCACATTTCCAAGCTGCTCTTTATATGGAAGAAACAGATCCTTTTCCAGGCCCCAGTCCAGAAATGCGCCGATGCGGGTGACCTGGGCGATCCGGAGCAGCGCGATGCCGCCGATGGTCAGCCGGGGCTCCCTTGTGGTTGCGATCAGCCGGTCTGAGGAATCCTTGTAGAGGAAGACCTCCAGCCGGTCTCCCGGACGGGTGCCGGCGGGAACCTGTTTGGCAGGGAGAAGGACACGCAGGTCATCCCCCTCGTGCTCCGCCAGATAGATGCCGAAGTCTACGGTTTTAACTACGGTTAATATTTGTTTTTCACCTAATTTCATGTGGTTTCTCCGTTTCTTATTTCTCGTCAAAAATCAGGATGCCGTCGTCCGTTGCGGCAAACTCCGCTTTCCTGCCGGTCAGAATCCGGGCTTTTGCGCCGGTGGCCTCTGTGACAGCTTCGGTAAACCGGGAAACCTTCGCAACAGGAAGGATCACATCGATTTCCACGGTGTCCGTGTAACGGCTGTCCAGCACGGCGGTATTCTGCGTGGCCATGAGAAACTGCAGCTTCCCGACGCCGCTGTAGTCAGTGCAGACGGTCAGCCGCTGCCCTTCCTGCCGCTCGATGACGGTACAGTGGGCGAGTCCCTCTTTTGCGGCAGACTGATAGGCGCGGACAAGGCCGCCGGTACCGAGGAGCGTCCCGCCGAAATAGCGTGTGACGACGATGATACAGTTGCGGATCTCCTCTCCGGAGAGCACGGATAGAATCGGTCTTCCCGCAGTGCCGCCCGGCTCCCCGTCGTCGCTGCAGCGCTGCAGCTCACCCCGGCTGCCGATCGTGTAGGCATAGCAATTGTGGCGTGCATCCCAGAACTCTTTCCGTATGGCGGCGATGATATCCAGCGCCTCGTTCTCCGTGGAGACGGGCCGGACCGTGGCGATAAAGCGGGATTTTTTCTCCTCAATCTCGCCCCGGCCGCCGGTAAGAACTGTCTTATATGGCATAGATAGAGCTCCTTTTTTGGCTTTGCTTGCCATTATAACACATTAATGATAAAATGGAAACGGCAGGTTTGTCCGGGGAGTTGATACATGACAAAGTGTCAGGAGGTTGGCTATGAATTACGGAAGGAACGGCATTGACCGGCAGCGGAGCGTGCTTCTGCCGAAAGGGCGTTGGATTCGCAACAGGATAAAGGTTATTCTGCTTGTGCTGATCACGGTGCTCGCGATCGGAGCGGCAGGATACGGAGGATATACCGTATACGGAATGGTGATGGATCTCATCGAGGAGGCTCCGGATATCAGCTCCATTGACGCGACGCCCACCGGCTATCTGTCCGTAGTCTATGACACGGAGGGGAATGTCACGGCACAGCTGGTGGCCAGCGGATCCAACCGCATATATGTGACGCTGGACGAGATCCCGGAGGACCTGCAGCATGCTTTTGTGGCCATAGAGGATGAGCGGTTTTATGAGCATAACGGGATTGATCTGAAGGGGATTTTCCGGGCCGGAGTGGTCGGTATCACCAGCGGAACCTTCAGCGAGGGCGCCAGCACGATCACCCAGCAGCTGCTGAAAAATAATGTTTTTGACAACTGGACCTCTGAAACGACGCTGAAGGATCGCGTGACGCGCAAGATTCAGGAGCAGTACCTGGCACTCGAGCTGGAGAGGGAAGTGTCCAAGGACTGGATCATGGAGAATTATCTGAACACGATCAACCTGGGACAGAACACCCTCGGCGTTCAGGCGGCAGCCACCCGGTATTTCGGAAAGGATGTCTCTGAGCTGACGCTCTCGGAGTGTGCGGTGATCGCTGCCATCACCCAGAATCCTTCTGCGTACAATCCGATCACCTATCCGGAGTCCAACAATGAGAGGCGTCTGAAGGTCCTCTCAAATATGAAGGAACAGGGGTACATTACCGCGGCGGAATACGAGGAGGCTGTTGCGGATGATGTATATTCCAGAATCAGCGAACACAACACGACATATGAGAGCGATGTCTCCAATGTCACCTCCTACTTTGTTGATGCGCTGACAGAGCAGGTGATCGAGGATCTGCAGTCAGAGCTCGGCTACTCCGAGGCGGAGGCATACAAGGCGCTTTACAGCGGTGGTCTGACCATCTATTCCACACAGGATCCGGAGATTCAGGAGATCTGTGATGAGACGGTCAATGACGAGTCCAATTATGATATAGACACACAGGTATCGTTCTCCTACGCGCTGACGATCCAGCTGGACGACGGGTCGCTGGAGAACTACAGTGAGCAGACGATGCTGACCTGGCTCAAGGAGGAGAAGAAGATCGAGTCGCTGAATTTTGACAGCGAGGAAGAGGCCACGGACATGATCAATGAGTACCGTGAGTCTCTGGTGGCGAACGGAGGGACGGTGATCGGTGAGAATCTTACCTTCACGGTTCAGCCGCAGGCATCCATGACTGTCATCGACCAGAGTACCGGGGAAGTGAAAGCGCTGGTCGGCGGGCGGGGAGAGAAAACAGCCAGCCTGACTTTGAACCGCGCTTCGGATACGACGATGCAGCCCGGCTCCACCTTCAAGATCCTGACGACCTACGCGCCGGCGCTGGAGGAGGGAATTGTAAATCTGGCGACAACGATGGTGGATGAGCCGATTACATATGCAAACGGAAAAGTCATCAAGAACGCCAGCGGCGGATATCGCGGGACGACCACGATCCGCAATGCGATCATCGACTCGATCAATGTCATTGCCATCAAGACCAGCCGGGAGGTCACGCTGGAAACCTGTTATCAGTATGCGCTTGATTTCGGGATTACAACGCTGACGGATGAGGATCTGGTGGAGGCGCTTCCGCTGGGCGGCATCACGGACGGCGTCACGAATATGGAGCTGACGGCGGCCTATGCGGCGATCGCAAACGGCGGCGTGTACAATGAACCGATTCTCTATACACAGATTGTCGACCATGAGGGGAATGTGCTGATTGACCGGACCCCGGAATCGCACCGGGTGATTCAGGAGACTACCGCGTGGCTGCTCACCTCCGCCATGGAGGACGTGGTATCCTCCGGAACCGGAACGGCGGCGGGATTCTCCGGCATGTCCATCGCGGGCAAGACCGGCACGACATCCTCCACGCGGGCATCCTGGTTTGTCGGCTATACGCCGTATTATACCTGCGCGGTGTGGGGCGGGTATGACGACAACTCCACACTGGAATCCACCACATTTACAAAGAAGCTCTGGAAAAATGCGATGTCTGCGATCCATGAGGACCTGGAGGACATCGGGTTCAGCCGGCCGGCGGGGATTACGACCTGCACGATCTGCAATGACACCGGTCTTCTGGCATCGGAGACATGTACCTCGGTCACCACGGAGTATTTTTCCTCGGAGAATGCACCGAAATCGGTCTGCTCGGCTCATGTGACAGCGCAGATCTGTACGATATCCGGGAAGCTGGCAAACGAATACTGTCCGGCGGAGACGGTGGAAACCCGCTCCTATCTGGCGGACGACACGGATCCTGAGACCATGATGCCTACGGAGGTCTGTGATGTCCATTCCGCTCCGGCAGAGGTGATTGAGAGCACGGATGTGGAAACCGGAGACACCGGCACGGCGGACACCGGTACAACGGATACCGGCACCGGGGATACCGAAGGGAGCTCGGAAGTGAAAGGACTCTCCGGCCTTCTCGGCACAGAGTGAGAAAAATCATAAAATATCTGATAAATATAGTGACAACTTTGTGAAACGCTTGACATGAATATGTTACTTTGCTATAATGAATCTTGCATAAATCGTAACAATTATGTAATATTTGAAAATAGCAGGAGATTTATAGATGAAGTTACTTATTATGAAAGCAACCGC
>JAJPYF010000030.1 GCA_021205085.1 Clostridiales bacterium
GCATTCTCCATGCAGATGGCCCTGGTACTGGTGCTGGGTTCTGCTCTTGCGAGTTCCCCGCCAGTTAAGAAACTCCTCGTCAAACTTGCGAGCGTTCCCAAAAAACCGGCCGGAGCAATCGCGTTCATCGCATTGATCTCCTGCATCACGATGTTTATTAACTGGGGATTCGGCCTGATCGTATCTGCTCTTTATGCAAAAGAGGTAGCGAAGAAGGTCAAAGGCCTTGATTACCGCCTTGCTATTGCGGCCGGATATTCCGGAATCGCAGTTTGGCATGCAGGTATTTCCGGTTCCATCCCGCTGAGCACGACGTCATTGACAGATGGTGTTGTTGCAAACACGGGCGGAGCGCTGACTGAGGTTATCAGCACCGGCAGAACTATTTTTGCTCCGTGGAATCTGATCATGATCGCAATTGCATCGGTAGTTATCATCCTTGCGATGTGGAAGATGCATCCGGATCCGGAGGATACCGTTGTCATCGATCCTGCGCTTCTGCATGAAGAGGAAGTGACTCTTGAGAAGGCTGATACACCCGCGAAGCACCTGGAGCAGAGCATGATCCTTACCTATATCTGCGTTGTTCTCGGAGCGGTGTACATCATTTACTACTTTGTTACATCCGGAGATATTCTGAACTCTCTGACGCTGAACATTGTTAACCTGATCTTCCTGGTACTCGGCATGGCGTTCCACAAGACCCCGATCGGTTATGTGAACGCGGTTACCGACGCTGTCAAGGGAGCAGGCGGCATCATCCTGCAGTTCCCGTTTTATGCGGGTATCCAGGGCATGATGGTTGCGACCGGTTCGACCGGAGTTTCCGTTGCGTCCGCGATCAGTAACGCGTTTGTCAGCATCTCCACCGTTCGTACCTTCCCGGTGTTCTGCTATCTGTCAGCCGGTATCGTTAACTTCTTCGTACCGTCCGGCGGCGGACAGTGGGCAGTGCAGGGACCGATCATGGTTCCGGCCGGCATGAAGATCGGTGTGGATCCTGCCGTTACGGTTATGGGTATTGCCTGGGGTGATGCATGGACGAATCTGCTGCAGCCGTTCTGGGCACTGCCGGCACTCGGCCTTGCAGGTCTGACCATCCGGGATATCATGGGTTACTGTGTAATCCTGCTGATCCTTGTTGGTATTGTTACCGCGCTTGGTTTCTTGTTCATTGTACCTCTGTTCACTTTATAAATATAAACAGTAACAGAGTGCCCAGAGGTTTGATATCGGACTTCTGATGCAGATGGTACATAGTCAAAAGTTGTGAAGTTAATATGGGCTACACATTAAGCTATGTGATTAGTGTGTAGCCCTTTTCACATATCATACAGAAAGTGGGATAAAGGATTATGAATCTGAGCCGGAGAAGAGAAAACATTAAGGTAACCTGCCGCTTAAACAAAGCGGAGTGGAAGCGTTCCTGGAGAGCAAAGGTTGTCGAGGACACCAAGGAAAATAAGAACGCGTACCGGGGAGAGAATTGTTTTTGGGGAAATTTTGAGGACGATGCCACTTTTGTGATGTATTATCACAAGGAATATGAAGCGGTAAGGCTTTCGCTGAAAATGTATTTTAAAGGGCATATTGTTGAGGATGGCGATGGCTGCCGCATTGAAGGATCAGCGGCCAGACTTCGTTCCACGAACGGTTTCCTGATGATCGGTTGTCTGCTGTGCCTGGTGGCTTTTCTCGGTTCTCTGTTTTATGCCGGAGATATCGGTACGACGGCAACTACGGCTGTTCTGATGTTGATCCTGCTGTTCGTGTATTTTGCCAAGCCGAAAAAGGAGATTCAGCAAATTGTCGACGGGCTGAAAGACATATCGTTTGACGAAAAATTTTACAAGCGAGGTGAAAAAGCCGGCGAGGAGACTGTTGAGAAAAAAGTCGATGAAAAAGTCGATTAAACTGCTTGCAAAAGCAGGGGAAGTATGATAATATAACATCCGTTGACGGCAGTTGACGGCTGACAGATTTATCATACATGGCGACATAGCCAAGCGGTAAGGCAAAGGTCTGCAACACCTCTATCACCGGTTCGATTCCGGTTGTCGCCTCTTTTGGGAACCACAGATTGTGGTTCCTTTTTTTCGTGAAAAGAGAGACAGGGGTTTTCTGAAAATTTCCGAATTGACAAAACACCGAATGGCTTTTATAATACCGTTTAGACAAAGCCAAAAGCAATGACTGAAATAAGTAGATGCAGACGGAACATACAGAGAGCTGCCGGGTGGTGAGAGGCGCATGGGAAGTTTGTATTGAATACCTTCACGAGCTGTGCCCCGAACGAATGAACCAATTGCATTTCAGTAGGCTGCACCGGCATGCGACCGTTATCCTGCAGGAGTGTTTCATCCGAATGTTTGATTGGCATCGTTTTACCGTTGCCGTTAAATGGATTGACATATCGGAGTGACACTTGCAAAGGCAGGTTGTGTGAGCAGTCTGTGAATTAAGGTGGTAACACGCGGATGAATCCCCGTCCTTATACGGACGGGGTTTTTATATTACAGGCAGATATGAGAGGAGATTGATATTATGACAGTTTACGACGAACTGGTGGCCCGCGGCCTCATCGCGCAGGTCACCGACGAGGAAGAGATCAAGGAGCTCATTAACAATGGAAAAGCGACCTTTTACATCGGCTTTGACCCCACGGCGGACAGCCTTCATGTCGGGCATTTTATGGCGCTGTGCCTGATGAAGCGGCTTCAGATGGCCGGCAACCGCCCCATCGCTCTGATCGGCGGAGGCACCGGTATGGTTGGCGACCCTTCCGGCCGCACCGATATGCGCCAGATGATGACCCCGGAGACCATTCAGCACAACTGCGACTGCTTTAAAGAGCAGATGTCCCGCTTTATCGATTTTTCCGAGGGAAAGGCTCTGATGGTCAACAACGCCGATTGGCTGCTTGACCTGAACTATGTCGAGGTACTCCGTGAGGTTGGCCCTCACTTCTCCGTGAACAACATGCTCCGCGCGGAGTGCTATAAACAGCGCATGGAAAAGGGACTGAGTTTTCTTGAATTCAATTACATGATCATGCAGAGTTACGATTTTTACGAGTTATTCCGCAAATACGGCTGCAACATGCAGTTCGGCGGCGACGATCAGTGGTCTAACATGCTGGGCGGCACTGAGCTGATCCGCCGTAAGCTGGGCAAAAACGCCTATGCCATGACTATCACGCTCCTCCTGAATTCCGAGGGAAAGAAAATGGGCAAAACCCAGTCCGGCGCCGTCTGGCTTGACCCCGCGAAAACCTCACCGTTTGAATTCTACCAGTACTGGAGAAACGTCGGCGATGCGGATGTTCTGAAGTGCCTGCGCATGCTTACTTTCCTCCCGTTAGAGCAGATCAACGAGATGGATCATTGGGAGGGCAGTCAGTTGAACACCGCAAAAGAAATTCTTGCCTTTGAGCTGACCAAGCTGGTTCACGGTGAGGAGGAGGCCGCAAAAGCGCAGGAAAGCGCCCGCGCGCTGTTCTCCGGCGGAAATGCTGCGGATATGCCTACAGCCGCGGTCTCTGCCGATGATCTTCAGGATGGGAAAATCGATATTCTGGGGTTGCTCGTTGCCTCCGGTCTGTGTACCTCCCGCGGCGATGCGCGCCGCAATGTCCAGCAGGGCGGCGTCAGTGTAAACGGAGAGAAGATTACGGATATCGCCACGGCGTATACGCCGGAAGACCTGAACGTGGCGGATTTTGTGCTTCGTAGAGGCAAGAAGAAATACTGTAAAATTATTTTCCGATAGGTAAATTTTCACTTTTACGGGAAACGGATTGACTTTTCACGGCATCCGTGCTAATGTATGTAAAACAAATTTCCCATGGGGGAGTAGCAAGCGTATCTTATATTGTTTACGTAGCAAGTCAACATATCGACCGTTTTTCGGTCTGGCTTGTTTTAAATTGCGAGACTCATGTATAGCTGACGCGATCACTATATATTCAGTCTCTCCTGTTTTGTAAATGAGACCCGGGTATGGCTCAGTCAGCTGTACACGGGTCTTTTATTATTCAGGTCTTACGAAGGAGATAGAACAATGAACTGGAATTTTATGTTTTTGGTCAACAGTATTCTGCTCGGAATCGGGCTGTCCATGGACGCGTTTTCTGTGTCGATGGCGAACGGACTGAATGAGCCGCAGATGCGCAGACGAAAATCTGTCGTCATTGCCGAGGTATTTGCCGGGTTTCAGGCACTGATGCCCCTGACCGGATGGTTCTGTGTCCATACGGCTGCCCGATACTTTACTGCATTTCAACCGCTCATTCCATGGATTGCGCTTGTGCTGCTTGCTTTCATCGGCGGGAAGATGCTGATTGACGGCCTGCATAATCAGACGGAATCCGAGAGCACCGCCGCGCTTGGACCGGCGGCTCTCATTGTACAGGGAATCGCGACCTCAATCGACGCGCTCTCTGTCGGTTTTACAATCGCCGACTATAATGGGCAGATGGCGCTTGCTGCCGCGCTGATCATCGCCGCCGTCACGTTTGTCATCTGCATGGCCGGTGTATCAATCGGGAAAAAATTCGGTACCAGGCTGTCCAACAAGGCTCAGATT
>JAJPYF010000077.1 GCA_021205085.1 Clostridiales bacterium
ACATATCTTCAAAAGAATTGATTAAAAAAACAGACCTGCCACTCTATGTAACAGATCTGCATTGTATTTATATCAGCAGGGGAAGAGGGATTCGAACCCCCATGAACGGTTTTGGAGACCGTGATACTGCCATTGTATGATTCCCCTGTATCTGAGACCACTGAATGATTCCACCCATCAGCCCCAACACCAATAGATGATACCATTCAATTTATCAGAAGTCAACAAAAATAGTTGTTAATTTTAAATCCTTTCCATCGCCTCCCGCACATTACTGACGCCGATGATCTCGATTCCCTCGTGCTTCATACTCTCCGTCACGCACACCCGCGGCATGATGCACCGTTCGAAGCCCAGACGCCTGGCCTCCTGCACGCGCTGAAGCGCCATGCTGACCGCACGGACCTCGCCACTCAATCCCACCTCGCCGAAACAGATTGTCTTGTCTGAGATAGAAATCTCCTTTTGGCTGGACACGATGGCGAGGACGATGCCGAGGTCGATGGCCGGTTCGTTCATGCGGACGCCCCCGGCGATGTTGATATAGGCGTCGCAGGAGGACAGGCCGAGTCCCGCACGTTTTTCAAGGACTGCCATCAGAAGGTTGACGCGGTTTAAGTCCGCGCCCGCCGCCGTCCGCCGCGGCAAGCCGAAGCTCGTCTTGCAGATCAGCGCCTGAATCTCCACCAGAATCGGCCGCGTCCCCTCGATGGAGCACGCCACCACGGAACCGGAGGCGCCCTCCGGCTTCCCGTTCAGCATATATTCGGAGGGGTTCGGCACCTCCGCCAAACCCTCCCTTCGCATCTCGAAGACCCCGATCTCGTTTGTGGAGCCGAAGCGGTTTTTCACGCCGCGAAGGACACGATATGCCGCATGCCGGTCGCCCTCAAAATACAGGACACAGTCCACCATATGCTCCAGCACGCGCGGTCCCGCCACCACGCCCTCCTTCGTCACATGACCCACGAGGAAAATCGTGATGCCGCAGGACTTTGCCAGCCGCAGAAACAGGCCGGTCGCCTGGCGGATCTGGGAGACACTGCCCGGCGCGGAGGAAACCTCCTCACTGTACATCGTCTGCACCGAATCGATGATCGCCACCTCCGGCTTCTCCCGTTTCAGAACCTCCGCGACCGTCTCTAAATCCGTCTCACAGAGCAGCTTCAGCGAGTCGGTGAAGCTCCCGATCCGCTCCGCCCGGATCCGGATCTGCTGCAGCGACTCCTCCCCGGAGACATAGAGCACCTTCCGCGCATCGGCCGCCAGATTCCGGCAGACCTGCAGCAGAAGCGTCGACTTCCCGATGCCCGGGTCGCCGCCCACCAGCACCAGAGAGCCGGGCACAATTCCGCCGCCCAGCACCCGGTCAAGCTCTCCGATCCCGGTGGAAAACCGCTCCTGCCCGCTCATCTCCACGCTGGAGAGCGTCACCGGCTTCGCCGCCCGCGCGGACATCCTGCCTCCGTTCGCACTGCCACCCGCTCCGCTGCTGCCGGAGCGCTTCGGCGCCGTCGGCTCCTCCACGAAAGAATTCCACGCGCGGCAGGCCGGACACTGGCCCATCCACTTCGCGGATTCATACCCGCACTCCTGACAGAAGAAAGTTGTGTTCTTACTCTTGGCCATACATTCCCTTTCCCATCACTTATATCATCCAAACATCATACCTGTTGATCATCTTAGTTATAATATTGCCTCAAACCTGTATAACTGCAATTCCAATAATAAAAAACAACTCCGCACAGGATGTGAGAATGTCAGTGCTATATTCGTAAGGCAACTTTTGTAGGGCCGCTTTTAGAATAATATACACTGACATCTCGCATCCGTCATATAATCTCCATCTCACACATCCTTCTAAGTCAGGAATACAACCTCCCCTTTTCGAACCGTCACCGTGACGGCATCCCCCTCCCGGACACGCCCCGCAAGGATCTCATCCGCCAGCCGGTCCTCCACCATCGTCTGGAGTGCCCGCCGCAGCGGCCGCGCGCCGTATCTCGGCTCGTAGGCCTGATCGACGATATACCGCTTCACCGGATCGCGGATCACCACCTCGATCCCCATCTGCTTTTTGCACCGGTCGACAAGATCCCGCGTCATCAGGGAAACAATCTGCTTCATATGCTCCTTCGAGAGCGCGTGGAAGACGATTGTCTCATCGATGCGGTTCAAAAACTCCGGTTTAAAGATCCGCCGCACTTCCTCCATCACATTGGATTTCATGCGCTCATAGTCCTGCTGCTCATCCTCCGTCGCGGCAAACCCGAGCATTTTCGGCTCCACAATGGACTTCGCCCCGGCATTGGAGGTCATGATAATAATCGTATTTTTAAAATCCACCTTCCGGCCCTGCGCGTCCGTGATATGACCGTCGTCCAGCACCTGAAGCAGGATGTTGAACACATCGGGATGCGCCTTCTCGATCTCATCAAAGAGAATGACCGAGTACGGATGGCGGCGCACCTGCTCGGAGAGCTGACCGCCCTCGTCATAGCCCACATAGCCAGGCGGCGGTCCGATCATCCGCGAGACGCTGTGTTTCTCCATATATTCCGACATATCCACGCGGATCATGGCATCCTCGGTTCCGAACACCTCCGCGGCCAGTGCCTTGGAAATCTCGGTCTTTCCGACGCCGGTCGGCCCCAGAAAGAGGAAGGACCCGATCGGGCGGGAGGGATCCTTTAACCCCACTCTCCCGCGGCGGACTGCCCGCGACACCGCCGCGACCGCCTCGTCCTGAGCGATGACCCGCTTGTGAAGCGAACTCTCCATCCGTTTCAACCGCGCGGATTCGCTCTCTGTCAGACGCTTAACCGGAATGTGCGTCCACTCGGACACGACCTCCGCCACCTCATTTTCCCCGACGGAGCGCTGCCGGTGCCCGCCGGATGCCCGCTGTTTTTTCAGTGCCTTTGCATACTCATCCCGGATGCTCATCAGCTCCACACGAATCTCCGCGGCGAGATCAAAATCCTCCTTCGCCAGCGCTTTCTCAAACTGTCTGTCCAGCGCATCGCACCGATCCTGCAGCTCCTGCGTTCCGTCCGACTTGGAATACCCGCGCAGGTGAATTTTGGATGTCGCCTCGTCCATCAGGTCGATCGCCTTGTCCGGCAGAAAACGGTCGCTGATATAGCGCGCGGAAAACTCCGCCGCGGCGCGAACACCCTTTTCCGTGATCGTCACCTGATGATGCTCCTCATACCGGCTCTTCAGCCCCTGAAGAATCTGCACGGTCTCCTCAACACTCGGCTCTTCCACCATGACAGACTGGAAACGCCGCTCCAGCGCTGCGTCCTTCTCAATGTACCTGCGGTATTCCCGCACCGTAGTCGCGCCGATCACCTGAATCTGCCCCCGCGAGAGCGCCGGTTTCATGATGTTCGCCGCGTCCAGAGCGCCCTCCGCTCCGCCTGCGCCGATGATGGTGTGAAGCTCATCGATAAAAAGAAGGACATCCTTTGCCCCCTCGATTTCCTTCAGTATCCCTTTCATCCGCTCCTCGAACTCGCCGCGGTACTTCGTTCCGGCCACCATGCCCGGCACATCCAGAGACAGCACTCTCCGTTTTTTCAGAAATTCCGGGACATCCCCGGCCGCGATCCGCTGCGCAAGTCCCTCCACGATGGCGGTTTTGCCCACGCCGGGCTCCCCGATCAGGCAGGGATTGTTTTTTCCTCTCCGGCTTAAGATCTGGATCACACGCGTAAGCTCTGCCTCCCGGCCGACCAGCGGATCCAGCTCTCCCGCCCGTGCGCGCTGTGTCAGGTCTGCGGCAAAACGGTCCAGCAGCGGCACTGACCCGGCCTCCGCATTTTTTCTGCCGCGTCCTTTTTTCACCTTGGCGTACTCCATGGACTTACCCATCGCCTGCATGACCTGCCCGTAGATCTGGCTCTCATTCAGGCTCAGCAGCGTCAGAATCTGTGCTGCGGTGCATTCCGCACATTCCAGAACGGCCAGAAGCAGATGCTCTGTTCCGACCTGATCGCTCTCGTATTTCTGTGCCAGCTCCGCCGCCTGCTGCAGAACACGGTCTGCCTCCGGCAAAAGCGGCATCTTTTCCGACGGCTCTCCATCCGCGGCCGGTAAAATCATCTCGTCAATCATACGGCGGACTATCGTCTCATTCACCGACTGGCCGCGGAGCACCTGCCCCGCCACGCCGTTTTTCTCACGCAGCATGGCGAGCAGAATGTATTCTGTGCCGAGCGCCGCCCGGCCGTTTTCCCTTGCAAGATTCTGCGCGGCGCGCAGTACCTGCCGTGCCTGTTTTGTAAATGCCTGGGAATGCACGCGTTCTTACCTCACTTTTCACTCTCATACTCTGAATAAATGCTGTCAACCACCTGATGGATTTCCTCTCTGCTGACTCCCTTGCAATAACCCCGTGCAATAATCAGCCGGAGGTTCTCCCGCATCTCCTCCATGGCCTTCAGTCTGTCAATATCCACCGCAATGACCGCCCCGGTCCGTCGCCCCAGGCGGAGGAGTCCCTCCTGCCGAAGCACCGCGTAAGCCTTGTTTACCGTATGCATATTGATGCCGATGGTCTCCGCAAGCTGCCGCACAGAGGGCAGTGAATCGCCCTCCCGGTACTGCCGGGTGGCGATTCCGTAAATAATCTGATTTCGAAGCTGGATGTACAGTGCCTCCTCGCTTTCAAAATCTATCTCGATCTGCATGTTGTCATGGTTCCTTTCGCTAGTCTATCGTTTCCTTTCAACCGCACCTACAGAAATTCCAGATCCTCGTCATCGTCTTCATAGAACTCCGGCTCATCCTCGTCGGCCGCGGCAGTCTCCTGCGGTGTTTCCTTCATCTCTTCTGCGGCCGCTTCTTTCGCACTCTCCGATGCGCTCACCATATCCTCCGATACTTCCACGGTACTCTCCTGTGCCGCAGCCGGGATCTCATCTGTGATTTTCTCCTCTGTCTCATCCAGATACTGGTTCAGGAGCGCCTCGTAGTCCTCGTCCTCCATCAGATCCAGATTCAGAACGCTCACGCCCTTGATCTCAGACTCCGCGCTTTCCTCCTGCACGGGAACCTCCTCCACAACCGGCTCCCCGCGATGCTTTTTCTTTTTCGCCTCAGGCTCTGCGGCAGCGTCTGTCCGGGCGCTTTCCGGTTTATTCAGTACCAGCCATTCGGCATCCGTCTCCGCATCATAGAGGATCTTCAGCCTGCGGTAGCGCACCGACATGATGATCACCAGAACCAGCAGAAGCAGGCAGATAACCGCAAGCGCGCTTCCGATCATCCGGACGGTAGAGTCCAGGGTCAGCTCCGCGTCCTCCTCCGTCTCCTCCTCGACCGGAATACTGTATGCCATGTTCAGCAGATTCTTCTGGAGCGATCCGTCCTCGATATTGTAGACATACCAGCCGGTCTCCCCGATCTCGTTCTGCCCGTATACATAGTAAAAATCAACGATCGCAGCGTCATCCGCCACCAGTTCATCCGGCTCCAGAAGCTGGAGTGCGTTGATCGTTCCCTCGGCAAAGTCAAGCGTGGTCGCCGCAAATCGGTCCGACACCAACGCGAGATCCTCATCCGGAATCATGGTGAGTGTGACTGTCCCGCTCTGTGTCGTGAACACCAGAGACGCCGCTTCTTCGCTGACGGTCTCATCCGCTGCGCCCTCTGTATCGTCCGCGGCATCCTCCTCCGCGTCCGTCGTCTCCTCACTGTCTGCGGACGCCGTTTCTCCTGTGATCAGGTCTCCGCGGACCCATCCGGTCCGCTCCGTACCGTCCACCTCATAAGTGATCTGATACCACGTTCTCCCGTCCGAGCCGGTGGTCTCATCCACGATGGTCACTTCCTGTCCCTGTGACAATCCGTCGACCTGTGCACCGTCAACCGCGGACTCGCGGACCACAATATTATCCGCCACGCACGAGGCCGTAGTGGCCCATGCCGTGGTTGAAAGGCCTCCCGCAGCGCAGCCTGCTGCCAGCGCAGCCGCGATGCCGAGAGCCGCTGTCATTTTCCTCCAATACATTCTTTCTCTCATTTTCTTCCTCTTATTCTACTACCCGGATCCAGCCCTCCGGAGCCTCCAGCTTTCCGTCCTGAATATCCACGAGCGTGCCGCGAAGCTTCGCCATCACCGGTCCCATCTCATCCATGCCGCTGGGCACGCAGATGTCTGTCCCGTGGTCGTAAATCTTGCCCACCGGGGAGATGACCGCCGCCGTGCCGCAGAGGCCGACCTCGGTAAACTCCGGCAGTTCATCCTTGTAAACGACCCTCTGCTCGACCTCCATGCCGAGATAATGCTCCGCCACATACATCAGGGAGCGGCGGGTGATGGAGGGAAGAATGCTGTCGGACAGCGGTGTGACCAGCTTTCCGTCCTTTGTGACAAAGAGGAAATTCGCGCCGCCGGTCTCCTCCACCTTCGTCCGGGTGGACGGGTCGAGGTACATATTCTCGGAAAAGCCCTCCTCGTGAGCAGTCACAATGGCGTGCAGGCTCATGGCATAGTTTAAGCCGGCCTTGATGTCTCCGGTGCCGTGCGGCGCCGCCCGGTCGAAATCGGAGATCCGGATGTACAGCGGCTTCACGCCGCCCTTGAAATACGGTCCCACCGGTGTGGTGAAAACATGGAACATATAGTCGTCCGCCGGCTTGACGCCGATCACGGAATTGTATCCGAACTCATAGGGACGGACATAGAGGGTAGCGCCTGTCCCGTAGGGCGGCACATAGGCCGCGTTCGCCCGAACCGTCTCGACGACCGCCTCCACAAACTTCTCCTCCGGATAGACCGGCATCTCAAGCCGCTGCGCCGAGCTGGCCAGACGGCTCGCGTTCAGATCCGGGCGGAAGAGAACGATCTTTCCGTCCACGGTCTCATATGCCTTCAGACCCTCAAACACGGTCTGTGCATACTGGAGAACCCCGGCGCACTCGTTCATGGTGATGTTCGGGTCGGAGGTAAGCTGTCCCTCGTCCCACTTCCCGCCGGTGTACATGGAGACAAACCGCATGTCTGTCTGACGATACCCGAAATCAAGACTGCCCCAGTCGATATTTTTCTTTTCCATAGTGTTTCCCTCTTTCTATATTATGATTGGTAAAACGAATTCTTACTGATAACACTCTACCGCAAAACAGTGCAATTTACCAGACCTTTTTTCCGTGCGGCCGCAATGAACGGCTGCAATTCGCGATCAGCGGCAGGATGTGCTGATGGACTCGATCGCGACCGCACCGCCGCGGACAATCTCCACCTTGGCAAATCTGGACTTCAGCAGGCGGATCAGCTCGTTGTTCCTCCGCTCCGTCAGCATGCACTCCAGAAGAACGCTGTCCGGCCCGATGTCAACCACATGGACGGAAAAAACGTCTGCAATGCGGAAAACCTCCGCCTTGTCCTCATCCGTGCATTTCTTCACCTTCGCAAACAGCACTTCTTTCATATGAATCGGTGTGTCGGTCAGATCCATGACCTTGATGACCTCCACCATGCGGTTTAACTGCTTTTTAATCTGTTCAAAGGTCAGGTCGTCGCAGGTACTCGTGATCGTCATACGGGAAATGTCCTCGTTCTCCGTGGTTCCGACCGTCAGGCTCTCCAGATTGTAGGACTTTCCGGCAAACAGGCCGGCGATTTTTGCGAGGACGCCGACCTCGTTCTCCACATAGAGGGCAATCCATCGATTCTTAAGCATAATGATTCCTCCTCATATCTTTCACTCTAAGATCATCCGCGTGTTCGGATTCCCTCCGGGAACCATGGGAAGCACCAGCTCCTCGGCGGCAATCATGAACTCGATCAGGGTCGGCGCGTCCGTATTTTCTCTGGCTTTCTGCAGTGCCGGGACAATGTCCTCCTCGCGCTCCACGCGGATGGCATGCGCCCCGTAGCTCTCAGCCCACTTCATGAAATCCGGAACATAGGGCGGGCAGCTCTCATTCGGCCCCTTGCAGCAGGCCGGGCAGCTCTTTCTCCTGCGCAGGCAGGTGGCGGAGTAGCGTTTTCCGTAAAACAGCTCCTGCATCTGCCGCACCATGCCGAGATAATAATTATTCAAAAGGCAAATCGTGACCGGCGCATCCTGTATGATGGCGGTCGCCATCTCCTGCATATTCATCTGGAACCCGCCGTCGCCGGTGATGCAGACCACCGGGCGGTCCGGATGCCCCATCTTTGCCCCCAATGCCGCCGGGAAACCGAATCCCATCGTCCCCAGGCCGCCGGAGGTGATCAGCTTTTTCTTCTCATTCAGATGAAGGAACTGGCTGGCCCACATCTGGTGCTGGCCCACGTCTGTCACATAGGTGACCTCGTCCGGATAGACCTCGTTTAACCCCTCCATGATCATCTGGGGCGTCATCCCCCTGTCGCGGCGCATTTCCAGCGGATGTTCGGCATCCCACTTGTGAATCTGCTTCATCCAGTCCGCGGTATCCTTCGGCTCCTTCCACTCCGCCTCAACCCACTCCACCATCTGGGCGAGCGCCACTTTCGCGTTGGCCACGATGGGAACATCCACGACCACGTTGCGCGAGATGGCCGCCGCGTCAATGTCCAGATGAATAATCTTTGCCTTCGGTGCGAACTCGCTCAGCTCGCCCGTCACCCGGTCGTTAAAGCGGGTGCCGATGGAGAAAAGCAGGTTGCACTGGCTGATGGCGATGTTGGCCGCATACTTCCCGTGAAGGCCGCTGCCGCCGATGTAATACGGGTGGTCGGTCGGAATCGCCCCCTTGCCCATGACGGTCGTGATGACCGGGATATGGGTCAGCTCTGCCAGCCGGGTCAGCTCCTCTCCCGCCCCCGCGATGTTGACACCGCCGCCGGCCAGGATTACCGGCCGTCCTGCGCTCTTTAGAAGCTTCAATGCCTTCCGGAGCTGTCCGACATGGACGCCGTCGTTGATCTTGTATCCGCGGATATCCACATGGTCCGGATACTCCGCCGGTCCGCTGGCGTTCTGAATGTCCTTCGGCAGGTCAATGAGCACCGGCCCCGGTTTGCCCGTGGAGGCGATCTGAAAGGCCATTTTTATAATCCTGCCCAGATTTTTCCGGTCGCGGACGGTGACACTGTACTTCGTGATATGCCGCGTAATCCCGACGATATCGACCTCCTGGAACGCCTCGTTCCCGATGAGTCCCAGCGCCACCTGCCCCGTGAAAACGACCAGCGGAATGCTGTCCAGAAATGCATCCGCGATCGCTGTCACCGTGTTGGTCGCGCCCGGGCCGCTGGTCACCAGACAGACGCCCGTCTTTCCGGTCTCTCTGGCATAGCCCTCCGCCTCATGGACCAGCGCCTGTTCGTGGCGCGGCAGGACGACATCGATGTCGCTGTTGCGGTACAGCTCGTCAAAAAGGTCTGTCACGGTTCCGCCCGGATAGGCGAAAATTTTTTCCACACCCTCCGCTTCCAGAGCGCGGAGGAATAATTTGGTTCCGGATATCTCCATGGAATTCTCCTCCCTGTTTGTTTATTTACTCCGATTGCGAGACTTTGATATGTGCACGGAAACCACTTCAACGCGGGCACGCTCTCGCTAGACTCCGCACGCAACGGTACATAAGCGGCTAAAATACAGCCGCTAAGTACCGGCGGCTCCGAACTACCCGCTACTTGAAGTGTTTCCTTTGCACATTTCACTTTACAACTAACAAGTCTCGCAATCTCACCTATGTATCTATATTTCTTGATAATACCCACAACCTCGGTATTATCAGATCCACCCAACGGTTCGCAGGATGAAAATCCATGCAGTTAATGTCACCGAGGCGAGCAGGGTTGTCGCCACCACAATACTGGCGGTGAGGACACCGTCGTTGTGCATGTTTTTCGCCATGATGTAGCAGCTGGGTGTGGCAGGTCCGGCAAGCATGACGGCGAGCGCCACCATTTTCTCCCCCGTGAACCCGAGACGGGCTGCCAGCGGGAGGAAAATCGCCGCCTGTGCGATCAGCTTGATAAAGGATGCGCCCAGCGTCGGCTTGATTTTTTTCAGGGCTTTCCTTCCCTCGAAACCTGCGCCGAGGCCGATCAGTGCCAGCGGCGTGGCCATCTTTGCGATGTTCTCCACCGTGGAGTTGACCAGTGTGGGCATCGGGTTGCCGAGCAGCGCCACAACCACACCGATGACGATGGCGATGATGATCGGGTTTTTCAGGATGTTGACACAGGCCTGTTTGATCTTTCCGGTGTCCCGCTCCCCCTCCGGATAGTCGCCCTCAAAGGTCAGGACGATGACCGAGTAGATATTGTACAGCGGAACCGCGCCGATGATCATCAGAGATCCCATGGCGGATTCCCCGTAAATATTCTGGATGAAAGCCAGCCCCATGACCGCCGCGCTGCTGCGGAAAGACGCCTGCGCAAACGCGCCGCGAAGGGAGCGATCCTTCAGGGTCAGCTTCGCGATCGCCCACGAACCCCAAAAGCCCGCGGAGGTGGCAAGTGCACAGAAAAGGACATACTTTAAATCGAAAACCTCCAGAATATCTACGCTGGCCAGATCCTTGTACAACAGCACCGGCAGCGTGACCGTGAAGTTGAATTTGTTTGATACATTGACGAAATTTTCATTTAAAATGCCGATCCGTCTCAGGAAATAACCGACCACCATCACGAGAAAGATGGGGATGGTGACATTCACACTGAATAAAAAGTTGCTCATATTGCCCTCTTACTTCTCATATTTATAAAAGTAATACTCCAGATCGAAGTAGGTCTGCTCTTCGCTGTCCGCCGTGATGTGCCACTCCGGCTTTTCATCGAGGTTCGGAAAATACGCGTCCGCCTCGTAAGCGTAGTTGATTTTCGTGATATGGGCGACATCGCACTCATCCACGAGCTGGCGGTAGATACTCTCTCCGCCGATGACATAGATATCCTCGGAGGGGTACTTCGCCATCTCGGCGTGAAGCTCGTCCATATCGTGGACGACGACGGCTCCTTTCACATTATAATCGAGGTCACGCGTCAGGACAATGTTGACCCGGTTCGCCAGCGGGCGGCTGTTGGGAAAGCTCTCCAGCGTTTTCCGTCCCATGACGACCACCTTCCCCGTGGTGGTCTGGCGGAAAAATTTCATGTCGTCCGGAATGTGAACCAGAAGTTTGTTTTTCAGGCCGATGGCCCAGTTGGAATCGACGGCTGCAATCAGGTTCATGAAGCTCCTCCTTTTCTCACACCGCCACCGGGATGTTCGTGATCTGTGGTCCGGTTTCATAGTTGAGCAGTTTTACATCGTCCCGCGTGAATTTGTAAAAATCAGTGACCTCCGGGTTGAGCCAGAAAGTCGGCGCGGGGTAGGGTTCGCGCGTGATAAGCTCCTCGATCAGCGGAATGTGACGGTCGTAAATGTGGGCGTCCGCGATGACATGCACCAGCTCGCCGACCTGCATCCCGCAGACCTGCGCCAGCATATGCAGAAGCACCGCATACTGGCAGACATTCCAGTTGTTGGCCGCCAGCACGTCCTGAGACCGCTGGTTTAAGATGCCGTTTAAAATCAGCTTTTCCTCGCCGGGGCGCTTCGTCACGTTGAAGGTCATGCTGTACGCGCAGGGGTAGAGGTTCATCTCATGCAGATCCTGATGAACATAGAGATTCGTCATGATCCTGCGGCTGTACGGGTTGTTTTTCAGGTCATAGATGACACGGTCGACCTGATCCATCATCCCCTCTTTATACTGATGCTTCACGCCCATCTGATATCCGTAGGCCTTGCCGATGGAACCGTCCTCGTCGGCCCACGCGTCCCAGACATGGCTGTGCAGATCATGGATGTTGTTTGACTTCTGCTGCCAGATCCAGAGCATCTCGTCGGTACAGCTCTTGATCGCGGTCCGCCGCAGTGTCAGCGCGGGGAACTCCTTCGACAAATCATAGCGGTTCACAACGCCGAATTTCTTGATCGTGTAAGCGCTGCTGCCGTCCTCCCACTTCGGCCGCACCTTTTCTCCCTCCGTGCTGACGCCGTTTTGAATGATATCCCTGCACATGTCGATGAATACAGTATCTGCGTAGCTCATCTCGTCCCTCCGCCCGGTATAATAAAACACTATTCAGATATGATAGCACACTTTCCCCATCAAAAAAAGAGGTTACTGAAAAGTATTCCCCATCTTAAAATTGCAAGATAGCTGTATAAAATAAATGAAAAGATTGTATTTATCGAAAGAATTCTTTATAATGAAAATGATTTTAAATGTAGGGGGTAATCTGTTATGATCTATACAATAGAAGAAATTTCAAGACGGATTTTGCCTGTGGCAGAAAAATATAAGCTTCCGGCGGTGTATCTTTTTGGCTCTTATGCGCGAGGAACAGCCACAGAAGACAGCGATATTGATTTACTTGTCGATGTTTCAGGAACTCAAATAAAGGGGCTTTTTGCCTTAGGAGAATTATATTGCGATCTGGAAGCGTCATTAGAAAAGAAAATCGACGTAATTACTGTACAATCTTTGCAGCAGCCGGTACAGATGTCCAGTGAAATCCAATTTAGAGATCATATTTGGAAAGAGAAGGTGAATTTGTATGCGGCCGCCTGATATGCAACGTTTAAGCCATATTCTGGATTATTGTCAGGAAATTGAAAAAACAGTACAGCGGTACGGACAATCATTTGAATCTTTTGATAAAGATGCAGATTATCAACGATCGGTTTCGTTTTGTATTCTTCAAATAGGTGAGTTATGCGGAGGATTGTCGGATGAGTTTCGAACAGCAACAGCTGGCAGTATGCCATGGAAAGCGATCAGAGGTATGAGAAATCTGGTTGCACATAATTATGGGAATATGAGCAGAGAAATTATATGGGAGACCACAGTTCATGATATTCCGCTGTTAAAGGACTTTTGTGAAAAGCAACTAAACCAATAATTTGTCAGATGGCATACTGCAGACAGAAAGGAACCAACCTATGACACTTCTGATAAAAAACGGAATTGCGGTAAATCCGGGAGATAAGACGGAGCGAAAAGCGGACATCCTGATCCGGGACGGCATGATCGCAGACATTCAACCCTCCATCTCGACGGAGGCGGACCGTGTTATCGACGCGGCGGGCGCTTACGTTATGCCGGGATTTATCGATATGCATGTGCATCTGCGCGACCCCGGTCTGACCTACAAGGAGGATATCGCTACGGGCGGCGCGGCGGCCCTTCATGGCGGTTTTACGACGATTGTCGCCATGCCGAACACGAAGCCGGTGGCGGACTGCCCGGAGGTCATTGAATATGTGAAAAACCGCGCGGCAGCGGTGACGAAGGCACATGTGCTGCAGGTCGGCTCCGTGACGCGGGGGATGCAGGGGAAAGAGCTCTCCGATATCCGCGGCATGGCGCGGGCGGGCTGCATCTGCCTCAGCGAGGACGGCAAATCCGTGATGGATGCCGGTCTCTACCGCGAGGCCATGCGGATCGCGGCGGAGGAGGACATGACGGTGCTGGCGCACTGCGAGGATATTAACATGGTCTGCGGCGGCGTCTTAAACGCCGATGCGAAATCCGCGGCCATGGGAATGCCGGGCATCACAAACGCAGTAGAGGATGTCATCGTTGCGCGGGACATTCTGCTGGCGAAGGAGACCGGCGCACGGCTGCATCTCTGCCATTGCTCGACAAAGGACAGTGTGGAGATGGTTCGTCTGGCGAAGGAGAACGGCATTTCCGTGACGGCAGAGGTTTGCCCGCACCATTTTGCGATGTCCTCGGAGGAAATCGACGGGGACGATGCCAACTACAAAATGAATCCGCCGCTTCGCACGCGGGAGGATGTGGAGGCGCTGCAGCGCGGGCTGTCGGCGGATATCATGGATGTAATCGCCACGGATCACGCGCCTCATTCGGCCGAGGAGAAGGCACAGGGCATCCGGAAAGCACCGTTCGGGATCGTGGGGCTGGAGACGGCAGCTGCGCTTGCTTATACCTGTCTGGTGAAACCGGGACTTTTGACCGTGATGCAGATGGCGGAGAAGATGAGCTACAATCCTGCGAAAATTCTCGGTTTGAATAAGGGTGTGATCGAAGTCGGAGCACCGGCCGATCTCACGATCTTTGACGCGAACCGCGAGTGGGTGGTGAATCCGGAGGAGTTTTTCTCGAAGGGGAAAAATACACCGTTTGCGGGGCGGAAGCTGAGCGGGAAGGTGACAGCCACTATCATCGATGGGGAAGCGCATTATTGTAAACTGTGAGGAAATTTTGGCGGATGCCCCGCTGTTGTCACATATTTTCAGGTGACTTTTGTAGGGGCGCTTTTAGCTGAGACGAAATCCAGCGCTTACAGAGACTTAGGCGCGAAGGCTATCCTGAGCGTCTTAGTCGCAGTTAGCGATTAGTTTGTCGAAGCGTTGCCCCGGTCACCTTAGAATATGTGACAACAGCGGGGCATCCTGAACATAATTTTCAGAAAAAAGGAGAACAAGTATGATTGACAAATTAGTGAAAAAGATTCAGGAGACCGACGCGCCCATCACGGTGGGTCTGGATCCGATGCTGTCCTATGTGCCGGAGCACATTCAGAAGGCGGCTTTTGCGGAGTACGGCGAGACGCTGGCGGGCGCCGCGGAGGCAATCTGGCAGTTTAATAAGGAGATTATCGATGCGACCTATGATCTGATCCCGGCGGTGAAGCCGCAGGTGGCGATGTACGAGCAGTTCGGCGTGGAGGGCATGAAAGCCTTTCAGAAAACGATTGAGTATTGCCACGAAAAGGATCTGGTTGTGATCGGTGATGTGAAGCGGGGCGACATCGGTTCGACATCGGCAGCCTATGCAGCCGGCCATCTCGGAAAAGTGCAGGTGGGAAGCAAAACCTGCACTGCCTTTGATGAGGATTTTATCACGGTGAATCCCTATCTCGGAACAGACGGGATCCGCCCGTTTGTCGATGTCTGCAAGGAGGAGAAAAAGGGGCTTTTCATTCTGGTGAAGACCTCCAACCCTTCCAGCGGGGAGTTTCAGGATCGCATAATCGACGGGAAGCCGCTGTATGAGCATGTGGCCGAGAAGGTTGCGGCGTGGGGCGCGGACTGCATGGGAGCGTCCTACAGCGCGATCGGCGCTGTGGTCGGCGCGACCTATCCGGAGATCGGAAAGGTTCTGCGAAAGGTCATGCCGAACAGCTTTATCCTTGTGCCGGGCTACGGCGCGCAGGGCGGAAAGGGCAAGAATCTGGTGCATTATTTCAACAAAGACGGCCTCGGCGCCATCGTGAATTCCTCGCGCGGCATTATCGCAGCCTACAAGCAAGAGGCCTATGCACGCTTCGGGGCGGAGCATTTCGCGGAGGCGTCCCGGCAGGCAGTGATCGATATGGCTGAGGATATCCGCGGCGCACTGAAGTAATGATTTGGAGGAAATTATGTCAGAAAAATTTCAGGAGCAGGCAGTAATCCTGTCGCAGGAGCAGATTGCCCCGGACATTTACAGCCTGTGGATTCAAGCGGAACAGATTGCGGCGGCAGCACATCCCGGCCAGTTTTTGTCTCTCTATTGTGACGACAACAGCCGCCTGCTTCCGCGGCCCATCAGCATCTGCGAGATCGATCGCGGCCGGAGCGCGATACGCATGGTTTACCGCATTGCGGGAAAGGGAACCGCAGAATTTTCCGCGAAGCAAAAGGGCGATACGATCCGGGTGATCGGTCCGCTCGGCAACGGCTACACACTGAAAAAGAAGAAAGCGTTTTTGATCGGCGGCGGCATCGGCATTCCGCCCATGCTGGAGCTGGCGAAACAACTGGATTGTGAGAAACAGATCATACTGGGCTACCGCGACAGCCATCTTTTTCTGATGGAGGAGTTTCAGCGTCAGGGAAAGGTTTACATTGCGACGGAGGACGGGAGTGTCGGCACAAAGGGGAATGTCCTGGACGCGGTTCGTGAGAAAGGCCTGTCCGCCGACATCATCTATGCCTGCGGACCGACCCCGATGCTCCGGGCACTGAAGGAGTACGCAAAAGAAACCGGCGCGGAGTGCTATATCTCTCTGGAGGAGCGGATGGCCTGCGGAATCGGCGCATGCCTTGCCTGCGTCTGTCAGTCGACGGAGGTGGACGGGCATTCCAATGTACACAACAAACGGATCTGCAAGGAAGGGCCGGTGTTTGAGGCCGGGGAGGTGAAGCTGTGATCAATACAAAAGTGACGATTGCCGGAGTGGAATTTCAGAATCCGGTCATGACAGCCTCCGGTACCTTCGGTTCCGGGGAAGAGTTTTCCGAGTTTGTCGACCTGAACCGTCTGGGAGCGGTGGTGACGAAAGGCGTGGCAAACGTTCCGTGGCCGGGCAACCCGACGCCGCGGATCGCGGAGGTCTCCGGCGGCATGCTCAACGCCATCGGTCTGCAGAATCCGGGCATCGATGTGTTCATTCGCCGTGACATTCCGTTTCTGAAAAAATATGACACAAAAATTATCGTGAATGTCTGCGGCCGGTCGGAGGAGGACTACTGCGAGGTGGTTGAGCGGCTGGCTGACCAGCCCGTTGACATGTTGGAGATCAATATCTCCTGCCCCAACGTGAAAGAGGGTGGGATTGCCTTCGGGCAGGATTCGAAGGCTGTGGAGGCGATCACAAAAGCCTGCAAAAAGGCGGCGCGGCAGCCCGTCATCATGAAATTGAGCCCGAATGTGACGGATATCACAGTCATGGCGAAGGCGGCGGAAGCGGGCGGCGCGGATGCCGTTTCCCTGATCAACACGCTGACCGGTATGAAGATCGATGTCAACCGGCGCACATTCGCCATCGCAAACAAAACCGGCGGACTTTCCGGCCCGGCGGTTCATCCGGTCGCGGTGCGCATGGTCTATCAGGCAGCGCAGGCAGTCCGCATTCCGATCATCGGGATGGGCGGCATTGCGAGTGCGGAGGACGCACTGGAAATGATCCTCGCCGGGGCGACCGCAGTCAGCGTCGGGACGGCGAATTTCACAAACCCGGCTGTGACCACGGAGATTGTAGATGGAATCGAAAAATATCTGGAAAAAGGGGATATAAAAGATATCAATGCGCTGCGGGGTGCAGTACGGTAAAGTTTATCAAAATCAGATAAAGTAACAAAAAAACAGCTTGCGGATGCTGATATGCGGTTCATACAGGCATCCGAGGCTGTTTTTGCAAATTTGACTGACCCTGAATCATTCCATATTTACAGGGTACCCAGATAGTCCGATACGGCGGAGGTGTTGACCGTGATCGTCTCGGTCGTAACATTGCTCTGATAAGCGCTGTATCCGGAAAAGCCGAGCCAGATGACAATCGCAGCGGCGGCGAGGGTGCCGATCATCTTCGCAAGCATCGAGCGGCGCTTGGCCTGCTTCATCTCCTTCTGGCGATTTTTTTTATGTTCTTTGTAACGGTCAACCTTTTCCTGACTCATGTGAAAGACTCCTTTGACAATAAACTGAAAAGAGTATAGCACAGGGGAAAAGTTTCGTCAAACATTTCATCCTGCAATGATTTAAATAACTATCTCAGCTTCCGCCGCAGCACCCAGAAATAACAGCAGAAACACAGCCCGATCTGCACCAACGTGGAAACCGGAATTCCGAGTCCGATATGAAAAAGGGACACCGGCTCCTGAAGGCTCATATACCATGCCACCGGGATGCGGACCAGAAACGCAGCGGCGATCCCCTGCGTCATAACGAATTTCGTCGCACCGATCCCGTTGAAAAATCCGGTAAAGCAGAACAGGAAGCAGGTGAAAATGCAGTCGATGGCATAGGCTTTCAGGTAATCCGCCGCTGCGGCGATCACCTCCGCATCACTTGAGAAAATGCCCACCAGGATATCCCCGTGGAAAAAGGCCAGATAAAACAGCGCGATGCCCAGAAGAGTGGATGTCCCGATGGCATACCAGAGCGACCGCACCGCCCGCCCGTATTTTTTCGCCCCGTAGTTCTGTGCGGTAAACGCAGACATTGCCTGTGAGAAGGACGACGGAACCAGCATGATAAAGCTGCTGACCTTGACCGCCACGCCGACACCCGCCGAGGCGACCAAACCCAGAGAATTCACAATCGCCAGGATAATCAGAAAGGATATGCTCAGAATAAGATCCTGCAGCGCGAGCGGTATTCCGACCGAAGCCACACTTTTCGTGATTCGGACATCCGGGCGAATTTGGTCTCTGCTGAGTTCGAACGGCAATTTTTTTCTGCGTATTAACCGGAAAGAAATGAGCACGCTGACAGCCTGGGCCATGACCGTGGCAATGGCTGCGCCCCGCGTTCCCATGCCGAATCCCGCGACAAACAGCAGATCCCCGAGAATATTGCAGACGCAGGCGATCGCCACCGTGACCAGCGGCGTGCGGGAATCCCCCAGTCCGCGGAATATACTCCCGATCAGATTGTATGCAATAATGACAATCGACCCCGCCCCGCAGATCCGGATATAGGCGATCGTTGCGGAAAGAGCTTCCTCCGGTGCGTTCATGAGCGTTGCCAGCCCGCCTGCGCAAATCGGAACCAGTATCATCATCACCACGCCGATCGCAAGAAAAAGGACGATGCTTGCGCCGACGATCCGGCCGCCCTGCTTCGCCTCTCCCTCGCCCAACTTCTGCCCGAGCGTCACTGTCGTCCCCATGGCAAACGCACAGATCATATAGGTGATCGAGTTCATAATCTGTGATCCGGTGGAAACCGCTGACACATCCACGGAAGTCCCGAACTTCCCGACAACCATCAGATCAACGGCTCCGTACATCGCCTGCAGAAACAGGGCAAATAAAATCGGACCGACAAATCCAAACAGCGGTCCTATGATCTTTCCTTCTGTAAAATCTTTATGGGTCTCCATATGCCGCCTCCCACGCTCAAAATCCACGCCTGTTATTATACCCCCTCCGGCTTTTCTTTGTCCATACTGTTTCACAGCAGATTATTTCGTTTCCGTGTTTTCGTCGGCGGATTTTATTTTCCGTTTATCTTATCTCTTGCGTTCTGGGTTAGCTTATGCTATATTCTGTTAAGATATATAAACTTGAAAGGATTTCATACCATGAATAAAGTGACTTTGACAATAGACGGAATGTCCTGCGGAATGTGCGAAGCGCATGTCTGTGAAGCAATCCGAAAAGTGCTCGGAAACGCAAAGATTTCCGCCTCCCACACAAAGGGAACAGCGGAAATCATTCTGGACGGGCCGCCGGATGTGGCCCGGATCAAATCTGCGGTGAAGGAAACCGGCTACCGGGTAACTGATGTAAAGGTAGAGCCATACGAGAAAAAGAAAGGATTTTTCAGAAAGTAATACCATAATATCAGATTCGCACATATATGCGAATGACGGGTGATTCTGAATTTCCTTATAATTTGACATACAGTCCGTATTGTATGTCCGTCCGTGCGGACGAAACCCTCTATTGGCTCAATTCAATCCGTATGGAACATAACCTCTTACGGGCGAAACTACTCACAAGCGCGGAATAGTCCGTACCTGAAATCATCTCATACGGACTATATTGCTTTCACACACTACATAATCCGTACAACACGGAAAATCATACGGACGAAATCATCCACAATCCCTATCCAGTC
>JAJPYF010000160.1 GCA_021205085.1 Clostridiales bacterium
CACCTACACCGGCTACACCCTGACCCTTGACACCGACGGAGGCACGATTGACGGCGAAACCACTGCCAGCGTGACCGCGGCATCCGGAACCGAAATCGACCTTTCCTCCTATGTGCCGACCAGGGCCGGTTACACCTTTACCGGCTGGTATTTAAACGGCACCAAAATTGACAGCAACAGCATTACCCTGACCGCAGACACTAAAGTCACGGCAGGCTGGCAGAGATCCGCGATCACCGTCAGCTCCTACCTCGCGCTGGGCGACGACATCACCACCGGCTCCGGGCTGGGCAGCGGGGAAACCGGATTTACCTCTCTCTTTGCCGCCAAAGCGCTGGTCGCCGATGCGGGCGGCACGACATCCACAGTCAACGCGGGCGGGGAGGACAAGACAGCCGCCGGGCTTCTCGCCGAGATAAACAACGGCACTTACAACAGCGCGATTACTGCGGCGGACATCATCACCGTCACCGTCGGACAGAATGATTTGATGGATGCGTTCTATGAGTTTACCACAGGCCTTTACTACGCGGAGTATGGGGAGTCCATTACCGCCGGGGAGGTCGAGGTCGCGATCATGGATCCCGGCAAAAGCACCGCGGTGTTAAAGCAGGCGCAGAATCTGTTCACCATCTTAAACGGCGCAGACAACAGTGAAGCCTTGAAAGCAGACACGGATTTCGGCAGCGCCGTTGACGCCTGTGTGGCAAATATCAACCAGATCGCCGCAAAGATTCACGCCATCAATCCGGACGCGGTCATTCTGGTCGCCAACCAGTACAACCCATACCAGTGGCTGGACGACTGTGACAATATCTCCGGCCTGTTCGGCGCCGGACTCACGATCTTTAACAATGCGCTCGCCGGCGGAAAGACTTCTGATTACACGATCGCGGACATCAACAGCGCATTTGCCGCTTCCGACACTTCGCTGACCAATGCCTCCGCGAATTTCTCCCCGCTGGAGTTCAGCTTTGATTTTCTTCCCAATGCGGCAGGACATCAGGTGATCGCAGACACGATGAAGGAAGCCTGCGATACCGCGACGGCAGCCTACACATGGGAGATTCCGATCATGGTAACCGTTCAGACCGGAGGCACCGCAGCGGTGCCGGAGCAGACGATCCAGTTTGAAATTCTGGATCCGGACGGAAATGCGGTCGATATGTCCGGCGGGACAATCGTCGCCGATACCATAAACGTAAACGATGCCGGGGACTATGTCACTATATTTGAATTCTACGGAAACACTTTGTTTTACGAGAAAATGAACGACGGCTTCCTCCTGCGGCTGGTCAGCAGCGGCGCGGACGGCTGGACCTATGACAGCACGGCCTATTATGTAGTATCCTATTTTGACGAGGGAACTATGGAAATTTCAAACAACAGCAGCGGAGCGGCTGTGACCATGGCTTCCTTTACCTGCACCTATACCGGCTACACCCTGACCTTTGAAACCAACGGCGGCAGCGCCATTGACAGTGTGGGCGGCATTTCGATTGACCTGTCCGCCTATGAGCCGACCAGAGCCGGTTACAATTTTACCTCGTGGTATTCTGACAGCGCACTGACCTCTGCGGTGACCGGCCTCACGCTGACCGGAGACACCACCGTCTATGCGGGCTGGCAGGCAACGGCAACCGGTTCGGCGACCGCTACGGCGGCCAATTACACGACGCTGGGCGACAGCATTACCACCGGCTCCGGGCTGAGCAACGCGAGCAGCCAGAGCTATGTCTCCCTGTTTTCCGGAAACATTCAGGCGACGAACACGAACAACCAGAGCAGCGACGACTGGACCACCACCGATCTTCTGAGTGCGGTGCAGAGCGGCTCCTATGACGATGCGATCGAGGATGCAGATGTGATCACTATCGCCATCGGGGAAAATGATCTGATGAACACCTTCTGCTCCGTTCTCGCGGATATTTACAATGAAGAGGTCGTAACGGCTTCCTCCACCGCCGCAACCGGCACAGGCGGCACGATTCAGCTGGCAGGCATGTCGGGCAGCAGCGCGGAAGACTATCAGTTCACAACGCTTTCAGAGACCACCGGCATCACCATCACGGCTGACGACATCCGCAACATCCTGTCGACGGCAGGCAGCCTGTCCGGAACCGCGCTGGGGCAGGGCTACGATCTGTTCGTCCTGTTTAACAGTACAAACTACGGCAGCACCGTGACATCCTCTGACACATTTACCGTCGCCGTTGACAAATGCGTCGATAACATCAACAGCATTGCCGCCGCGATAAAGGCAGTGAATCCAAATGCAACCATCCTTGTCGCCAACCAGTACAACCCCTATCAGTGGCTGACCGGCTGCGACAACCTTGTCAGCATGTTTGACGCGGGAATTACATCCTTCAACAGCAGGCTCGCCGCGAAGCAGACTTCGGATTACACGATCGCGGATGTCTACTCCGCGTTTGCCGTCTCCAAGGCGTCGCTGACCAACGTGGATGTGAAGCTTTTGACAATGACCTTCAACTTTGACACCAACCCCAATGCGGCGGGGCATCAGGTACTGGCCGACACGTTGTATGTCGCCTACGCTTATGCGACGAACAGCACCGCCACGACGACGACCGTCTCCGCAAATACCGGCGACAACAGGCTCCTTGTTCTCTATTATCTGGTCGTCTTTGCCGCCGCGGGCGTGCTGATTGGGTTGTATGTCAGGGATAAGAGACTGCAACAAAAATAATGATTCTGATAATCAGCGGCGCATGTTCAACGGTGCGCAGGAGAAAACGCGCATAAAGGATACAATAATAGAATGAACAGATAATAAATACCCCTCTGATCGCGGAGATTTTCACGGGCAGAGGGGTGATTTCATTCATTTCAGGATAACATTAATATTGATTATTGGGGAACATTGCGATATGATTTTTAAAATATTTGTTCCCCAAAATGAAAGTTTTGGCGGAAGGCGGGCGCATCCGCGGTGTTCCTGTTACCATTGGCGGTTCTTCCTATGTTCCGCCTCTGCCTGTTGAAATGGATGTAAAGGCTCAGATTCAGAGAATCATCGAAGAATCCGACGAGGCGGTCAACATTGCCATTAAGCTGTGCCTTTATTGCATGAAAACACAGGTTTTTTTGGATGGGAACAAACGCGCATCGGTCATTTTTGCAAATCACTATCTGATATCTCACGGCGGCGGTTTCCTCGTGATTCCTGAAAAGAAAGTGCCGGAGTTTAAACGTCTGCTGGTGAGATACTACCAAGGAGAGGATATTGCTGTTATCTCTGCATTTATGAGAGAAAACTGTTGGAAAAGGAAGTGATAGCTTATGAAAAGAGAATTATTTTTTCGACTTCAGATAATAGAGATATTCAGGACAGGAGCAGTTTTATGATTCAGGATTTGGGTTCTTTACATTTTGAAAATTCTTACCATAATGTACGGCCGACGGCGGACGACCGGATCATCAGCATGTCCGGCGGGCAGATTCTTCTGGGAGGAGAGAAGCAGGACATTGCCTTCCCGCGTTTTGCAGAATTATCGGAAGGAGATCGGCAGGGCGGAGATTTTACCTATCTCTTCGCGATCGGGGATGATCACTTTTTCCTATGCAGGGATATGGAGGCGGCCGGATACCGGTATGTGGACACCAAGGCGCTGCGCAAATGCGGCCCGCATTCCGCAGTCTATGCGGGACTGGTGGGAATGCAGTTGGCGCGGTGGTATGAGGCACACCGGTTTTGCGGCCGGTGCGGGGCTGCCATGGCGGCGGATGAGAGGGAGCGGATGATGCGCTGCCCGGTCTGCGGTCAGACGGAGTACCCGAAAATCTGCCCCTGCGTGATCGTGGGTGTGATTCATGAGGGGAAAATACTGGTGAGCCAGTACCGCGGCGGTTCGACCGATCACTACGCGCTGATTGCCGGCTTCGCGGAGGTCGGGGAGACGATCGAGGAGACGGCGATCCGCGAGGTGTACGAGGAGACGCATCTCTCAATTAAAAACCTGCGCTATTATAAATGCCAGCCATGGCCGTATTCGGAGAGCCTGCTGTTCGGGTTTTTCGCGGAGTTGGACGGCGCGGCGGACATTGTCATCGAGGAGGCCGAGCTGGCGATGGCGAAGTGGGTGACGCCGGAAGAAATCTTCGAAACGCCGGATGATTTTTCCCTGACAAACGAGATGTTGTGTAAGTTTAAGGAGGAAGGCAAAAGGAATCCGAAGATCATTGAGACCGTGCGGGGCAACGTCTGAATCGATGAAATTTGTTCAGAAGCTATTTAGCTGTTGACTTTTAGACAGTTGGCAGTGATCAACAGCTTGACTTGACATATTGGTAATGTTAAACTTTTATATAAATAGAGGAGGAATTTTTAGTATTCAGGAGGTTGGGTATGGTAAATACATCAAAAGTAAACACAATTAAAAAGAAAGAAGTAGAAAAAGTTATCCAAATTGAAAAATATACCGG
>JAJPYF010000078.1 GCA_021205085.1 Clostridiales bacterium
TCGGCTGCAGCCTTCTTTTTCAACTGCCTCTGAGGAATTTATAAAATTATTATAACATCATTTTCTGCCGGTCGGTATAATGTTGATGTGAGGGAGCAGATTGCAAAAAAGAAAAAGTTTTCATTTCGCGTGTGTCATGTTATTATAAATTAGAAGGTTTTTAATATAAAATATAATCGATTGGAGGTACCGGATATGGATTATGCAAAAGAGTCTCTGCGGCTGCATGAGGAATGGAAAGGAAAGATTGAAGTTGTTGCCACAGTACCTGTTGCAAATAAGGATGATTTATCTCTTGCCTATACACCGGGTGTCGCGCAGCCATGCCTGGAGATACAAAAGGATATTTCGAAGAGTTATACACTGACACGCCGCCATAACATGTGTGCAGTTATTACTGACGGCAGTGCGGTGTTGGGATTGGGCGATATCGGCCCGGAGGCGGGAATGCCGGTAATGGAGGGGAAATGTGTCCTCTTTAAGGCGTTTGGTGATGTAGATGCATTCCCGATCTGCATTAAGACAAAGGATGTGGATGAGTTTGTTGAAACAGTATATAACATATCCGGCAGTTTCGGAGGTATTAATCTGGAGGATATCTCAGCGCCGCGTTGTTTTGAGATTGAGCGGAAATTGAAAGAGAAATGCGACATACCGATTTTCCATGATGATCAGCATGGTACCGCAGTCATCACCCTTGCCGGTTTACAAAACGCCCTTCGGGTCGTACATAAGCGACTGGAGGATATAAAAATCGTTTTTAACGGTGCCGGTGCAGCCGCTATTGCGATTGCGAAGCTTTTATTATCGGCGGGAGCGACAGATATTACTCTTTGCGACCGAAACGGCATTATTTATAAAGGCCGGGAGAAGGGCATGAACTGGATCAAAGAAGAGATGGCAGAAGTTACGAACTTGCGTCGCGCAAAAGGCAGCCTTGCCGATGCATTGGCGGGTGCCGATGTTTTTATCGGCGTGTCGGCGCCGGGCGCAGTGACATCGGAGATGGTGCGCACGATGAACCGTGATGCCATTATATTTGCCTGTGCCAATCCCACACCGGAAATTTTCCCGGATGAGGCGAAAGCGGCAGGCGCAGCGGTAGTTTCCACGGGGAGAAGTGATTTCCCAAATCAGATTAATAATGTTCTCGCTTTCCCCGGGATATTTCGCGGCGTATTTGATGTACGCGCCAGTGATATCAATGAGGAAATGAAAGTGGCAGCAGCCCACGCACTGGCCGGACTGATCACAGAGGAGGAGCTCAGTGCGGACTATATCATTCCGAAGGCGTTTGATCCGAGGGTGGGAAAAGCAGTGGCTGCGGCAGTGGCGGACGCTGCGCGAAAGACCGGTGTTGCGCGCATCTGAGAATAGTGATCAATTTTTTATATTGTGAATTTAATAACGCTGTTTTTCCTTGAATTTTAAGCAAAAAGCGCTACAATAGACAGGAGAGAATATTTTTACATGGAGGTAACCTGGTTATGTTTAAGACATTGATACAAAAGCTGAAAAACGATCCCAAAACCATCGTTTTCACAGAGGGAACGGATCCCCGTATCCTTGAGGCCGCGTCCCGTCTCCTTTCCGGTACGTTCCTGAAGCCGATTCTGATCGGAAGCGTTGAGGAAGTACGGGCGGCTGCGGAGGAGGCCGGATACAACATCAACGGCGCCGACATCATCGATCCGGAGCATTTCGACCAGATGGATGAGATGGTTGCTGAGATGGTGGAGCTTCGCAAGGGCAAGATGACATCCGATGACTGCCGCGCTGCTCTTCAGAAGGGCAATTACTTCGGCACCATGCTGGTAAAGATGGGTATCGCGGACTGTCTGCTGGGCGGCGCTACATATTCTACCGCGGACACGGTTCGCCCCGCTCTGCAGTTGATTAAGACAAAGCCGAACAACAAGATCGTGTCTTCCTGCTTTATTTTGGTACGTGCAGCCGCGACCGGCGACAATGAGGTGTTGGCGATGGGCGACTGCGCCATCAACATCAATCCTTCCGAGGATGATCTGGTAGAGATCGCACTGGAGACCGCAAACTGCGCGCGTATTTTCGGCGTGGATCCGAAAGTCGCATTCTTAAGCTACTCCACCCACGGCTCCGGCAAGGGTGAGACGGTTGACAAGGTACACAACGCCTGCGCAAAGGCAAAGGCGCTTGCTCCGGATCTCGCGATCGACGGCGAGCTGCAGTTTGACGCGGCGGTGTCTCCGGCTGTTGCGAGGACAAAGGCTCCGGATTCTCCGGTCGCCGGACATGCAAATACCTTTATTTTCCCGGATATCAATGCCGGAAATATCGGTTACAAGATTGCGCAGCGGCTCGGCAACTTTGATGCCTACGGCCCGATTCTTCTCGGCCTGAATGCGCCGATCAATGACCTCTCCAGAGGCTGCAACGCGATGGAGGTATATTCCATGGCAATCATTACCGCGGCGCTGAGCTAAAGCGTTCGCGGCAGATAAATTCTATTTAAAAAGATGGCTCCGGCGAATTTTTGCCGGAGCCTTTTATACCCTATATTATATATGAGTGCCTATACCTGTTTCTGATCTCCGAAAACCTTTTTATAATACTTATCCGCCTGATACAGCGCAGCCACCGTATTGTGTCCAAGAACGCGGTCCTTCGCCACCAATGTCGTGACCGGCGCCTCGGAATATTTGTAAAACAGGCTGTCATGCCCTACGCAAAGTCCCACGAGAATATTCAGATCCGTGTGTTTTGAATTTAAAATCTTTGCCTGCAGAACCGGGTTGCACATATTAAAGCCGACCTTGTCGCATCTTTCCGGAATACCGATGGACGCTTTTCTCTGGGTACCGCCTTTACAGGCGGAGCCGAAAACCTCAAATCCATGGCTTCGCAAAATCTTTGCCAGCATGCGCGCCTCAGCAAGGAGTCCGACGCGGTTGGCAATGCCGATTTTCTTCGCGCCGATCTTTTTTGCGAATTCGACCGTCTCTTCAAGGCGGGTCATTTTGCAGTAGTTATCCGCTTCCACCTCAGCCGCCGCGACTGCGATCTGACGGATCTCCTCTTTTCCATACTGCGCCATAGCGTCTGCCAGGACATCCGGATCCATGTGTGTGCTCAGGCAGAAGTCCGGAAACTTCCCGTCCTCCCAGTTGCAGTTCCCTACATAACAATCAATACAGCTTCTCTCTGTCTCGTCCATCGCTTCTCCTATATTCTATCGGAAAACACAAAGTCATTCTTTGCTCTTCGCATTCGCTCACTCGATGCATCGCATGATTCAGACGATCGATCAAAAGCTACGCGTCCGCCCTGCCGGAAATGAGCCACGGTGCAGGCTCCTGCTCAAACGAGTTCTTTGCGTTCAGTCTGGAGACGGAAACCTGAATCGTCTCCGCGTCCTTCACGCCGTATTTCTCAAACAGCTTCGGCATCCCGGCTGCAACCGCAAAATCCAATGTGTATACAACAACGGTGATCTTCGGGTTTAGCGCCGTCAGGCAGGCGATCTCCTGCTCTGTGCTGGCGGATGCCACCAGAAAGACCAGAGACGGCACCGGCAATCCCTTCAATGTCTCGGCGTCCACATGATCAACGACATGAATGTTGTGAAGGCCAAAGTGATCAATATTATCCTCCATGGTTGCCCGGTCATCCTTATTATACTCCACCGCCAGAACGGAACCCTCCGTGGCGATGAGTCCGGCCTCGATCGCGATGCTCTCCCCACTGATTACGCAGATATCATCTTGCCGCCCGATCTGAAGCTTGTTAAAAATCACGGAACGGATCTCGCTGCCCACATAGTGGATGGAACCCCGTCGGAAATTCTGATTGTCCATGCCGATCTTGTATGTATTGCAGGCGTTGGGATTGATCACCAGCATCCCGGCGGAAGCGTTGATTCCGCGGTTGATCATATTGCAGACCTTGTCACATTTGACCTCGCCCACCGGCTCGGAGCCCTCGTTATACCAGACATCACAGTCCCCCAGCCCTGCGTTCCACATGCGATAGAAAATATCCGGGTTGCCCGCTTCGGTAAAGACAAGCACCGCCCGGTGTGTCTCCACCGTCGGAATCACATTCTTGTTTTTCTGTGTGATATCCAGCATCTTCACCTTTTCCGGGTCAATCGGCGTATTTTTGGCAAAATACTGAAGCCATGACAAAATAATTTCGTTTGTAAAAAGCTGCTGTTCCATAGTCTACCTCCGTAAAAGATACTTTTCCCGCTTATACTTATAAAATCATATCACACCCCTGTTAATTATTCAACGGATGAATTATGGCTATCACAAAAACCGGCAGATGACAACGGATATCATCTGCCGGTTTTTGAATACGCCTTCAGGGGCTCGAACCCTGGACAAATAGATTAAGAGTCTACTGCTCTACCAACTGAGCTAAAG
>JAJPYF010000133.1 GCA_021205085.1 Clostridiales bacterium
CTGCGACTCGTCCACCGGGTAGGAAAAAAGAATGATATCCCCGCGCTCCGGATCGTCAAACCAGTAAGAAAACCGGAAGCCGATCAGTCGGTCGCTCGTCATGATCGTCGTCTCCATAGAACCGGAGGGTATCGTCGCATTGATAATGATAAAACGGGTAGCGACAAACACGACAGCCACAACTATGACAAACATGCGGATCCAGCTGAATACCTCTTTCCGTATATTGCGCTTGCGCTCCATCTCCCGCCGTCTCCTCATGGTCTGAGGCTCTTTTTGGTGACGAATTTCCATGTCAGCTCCTAAAAACATCTGTCAGATCGCGAAGTCCCTCACAGATCCGCGACAAGCTCTACGGGGCAGTGATCCGACCCCATAACCTCTATATGTATATCCGCGGACACCAGCGCATCCCGCAGGCTGTCAGACGCGATAAAATAGTCAATACGCCATCCGGCGTTGGTCTCCCGCGCTTTCCGGCGGTAGGACCACCAGGAGTATACCCCTGTCTGCTCCGGGTAAAAATACCGATATGTATCAATTCTACCACTTTGAAGCGCATTTGTCATCTTTTCTCTTTCTTCATCCGTAAAACCCGCATTGTGATGGTTGGTCTTCGGATTTTTCAGATCAATCTCCTGATGGGCGACATTGAGGTCTCCCGCGTAGATGACCGGCTTTGTCTTCTCCAGCTCCTGCACATAAGAAAGGAAGTCATCCTCCCATTTCATGCGGTAATCCAGCCGGGCGAGCTCATTCTGCGAATTCGGTACATAGACTACAATAAAATAGAACCGTTCAAACTCCAGTGTGATGACACGCCCCTCGTGGTCGTGCTCCTCTATGCCGATCCCGCGTGTGACGGAAAGCGGCGTCCTCTTTGTAAAAACAGCCGTGCCGGAGTATCCCTTTTTCTCCGCATAATTCCAATACTGCTCATACCCGTCCAGATCCAGGCTGATCTGACCCTCCTGCAGCTTTGTCTCCTGCACGCAGAAGAGATCGGCATCCGCCTGTTTAAAATATTCCAGAAATCCTTTTTTCACACAGGCCCGCAGCCCGTTTACATTCCAAGATATCAGCTTCATGAACCATTCCCTGCGCCCGATACATCGAACCTTTAGTATCAGAAAACCCGTAAACTCTCAGAAGAGAATTTACGGGGATCTGTTCATCATTCGTCCATTCTACGAACTGCGTACTATGCTGTGATATCCTACTTCGCGTAGTCTGTCACACGGCTCTCTCGAATCACATTGACCTTGATCTGACCCGGATACTCCAATTCAGCTTCGATCTGCTTGGAAATATCTCTGGCCAACAGCACCATGTCAGCATCGCTGACCTGCTCCGGAACCACCATAATACGAACTTCTCTGCCCGCCTGAACTGCAAAAGATTTCTCTACACCCTTGAAACTGTTCGTTATGTCCTCTAGCTTCTTTAATCTGTTTGAATATGTTTCCAGCGTCTCCCGACGAGCGCCCGGACGGGCTGCCGATATGGTATCAGCCGCCTGTACCAGACAGGCGATCAGGGATTCCGGTTCCACATCTCCGTGATGCGACTCAACCGCATTGATCACGGTAGCCGACTCTTTGTACTTTCTGCAGAGTGCAACACCCAGCTGAATATGAGAGCCCTCCATCTCGTGATCCACAGCCTTGCCGATATCGTGAAGCAAACCTGCACGCTTGGCCAACCTGACATCTACACCGACCTCTGCGGCCAGAAGACCCGCGATCTGTGCTACCTCGATGGAATGTTTCAACGCATTTTGTCCATAGCTGGTACGGAATTTCATCCGGCCAAGCAGACGTACCAGTTCCGGATGTATGCCGTGCACACCAACCTCCAGAGTGGCAGCCTCACCCTCTTCCCGGATGACGCTCTCAACTTCCTTCTGCGCCTTTTCAACCATTTCCTCGATTCTGGCAGGGTGTATACGGCCATCCACGATCAGTTTTTCAAGGGCGATACGGGCAACCTCCCGACGGATCGGATCGAAGTTCGACAGGATGACGGCCTCCGGAGTATCGTCGATGATCAGATCTACGCCTGTCATCGTCTCCAGAGTGCGGATATTGCGGCCCTCACGTCCGATAATCCGTCCCTTCATCTCATCATTCGGAAGCTGGACAACCGAAATCGTTGCCTCCGCCACATGATCCGCCGCACATTTCTGAATGGCGTTGACCACATAGTCACGGGCTCTCTTGCCCGCCTCTTCCTTTGCCCGGATGTCCATCTCCTTGATCAGTTTTGCCGTATCAAGTTTTACATCTTCTTCAACAGTTTTTAAGAGATATTCTTTTGCCTGTTCAGAGGTGAGCCCTGAAATTCTTTCCAGTTCCTGAATGCGTTCCTCGTTTAACCTGGCGACTTCAGCTTTCTGACGCTTAATGTCCTCTTCCTTTGCAGCGAAACTTTGTTCGCGGCGCTCGGCAGCTTCCAGCTTCTTATCAAGATTAGCCTCTTTCTGCTCGATACGTCTCTCATTGCGCTGAATCTCTGCTCTGCGGTCCTTAATCTCCTTGTCAAGTTCGTTTTTCGTCCGGATGGACTCTTCCTTGATCTCCAGAGAAGCCTCCCGCTTCTTCGTCTCAGCGCTCTTCACTGCCTCATCAATAATGCTCCGCGCACGCTCCTCAGCACTTCCGATCTTCTCTTCCGTGTTTTTCTTAAAACGGGCGTTCGCCGCTGCATAGGTGATGATAAAGGTGATGACAACGGCGACAACAGCTGTGATCGCTACTGCTATGCCAGTCTGCACCTCAGGCGCACCTCCTTATTCAGTTTTAAGATATAACAATTAAAATGTCATAACTGCAACTATTTGATTTTATCCTCTTTTCGGAATTATGTCAAGTCCATCTCCCGCTTAATCTGAAAATTCGAAAACCCTTTCCGCAGAAGATATTGATAGACCCGGTATGTCTCTCTCTGATCCGCCTGTGCCGGATCGTAGTGCTTCTTCTCAAGAAGCCTCCGTATCAGCTCCGTCTCATGATCCTCGTAGGTCTCCTCCATCGCCTGCGCAATCACCTGCGCCGGGACACCGCGCGAAAGCAGGGCGGTCTTTAGCTGCGCCCGGCTCTTGTCCGACTGATGGAAGCGGATAAAGGAAGCGGCATAGCGCAAATCATCAATGTAATGGTACGATTTCACATACTCCACCGCCGTGTCGATCAGAACATCGGGATAGTGATTCTCCCGAAGCTTCCTGCGAAGCTGCGCCTCTGTCCGGTCCATCTGCTGCAGGAGATGCATCGCCCGCCGGATCACCCGCTTGTCTAGGATCTCCCGGCAAAGCCGCTCCCATTCCTCCCGGCTCAGCTCGCCGCCCTCCGTCAGATGCAGGTCTGCGGCCTCTTTCTCGTAGAGCGGGAAGGTCATCTCATCCGTGCAGATCAGCAGCCTGCCCTTTTTCTCTTTCTTTATCTCCAGAATCTGCATGGTACCCTACTCTGTCTCTGCCGATGCCTCTTCCGGTGAATCGGCAGCCGCGCGCTTTCCGTCAAGGTCATAGTGGTCGCGCACCTTCGCCTCCACCTCGTTCCAGACATCCGGATGCTCCGTCAGATAATTCTTCGCGTTCTCCCGTCCCTGGCCGATCCGCTCGCCGTTGTAAGAATACCATGCGCCGGACTTATTGATAATGTTCAGATTTGCAGCAAGATCGAGGACATCCCCCTCTCTGGAGATCCCCTTTCCGAACATGATATCAAACTCTGCCTCCTTAAACGGGGGAGCGATCTTGTTTTTCACGACCTTGATCCGGGTATGGTTGCCGATGACCTCCCCGCTCTGCTTGAGCGCCTCTATACGGCGCACATCCAGACGGATGGAGGAATAAAACTTCAGTGCGCGCCCGCCGGTGGTCGTCTCCGGATTGCCGAACATGATCCCGACCTTTTCCCGGAGCTGATTGATGAAAATCACAATGCAGTTTGACTTGCTAATCACCGCCGTCAGCTTCCGGAGAGCCTGGGACATAAGCCGTGCCTGCAGTCCCACATGGGCATCTCCCATATCCCCCTCAATCTCTGCCTTCGGGACCAGCGCCGCCACGGAATCCACGATCACGATATCCACCGCGCCGGAGCGGACCATCGTCTCCGTGATCTCCAACGCCTGCTCGCCGTTGTCCGGCTGCGAAATATATAGCTCATCGATATCCACGCCGATATTGCGCGCATAGGCCGGATCCAGCGCGTGCTCCGCATCGATAAAGCCCGCGATACCGCCCCGCTTCTGCACCTCCGCCACCATATGGAGCGCAACCGTCGTCTTTCCGCTGGACTCCGGACCGTAGATCTCAATAATACGGCCGCGGGGAATCCCGCCAAGACCCAGCGCGATATCCAGACTCAGGCAGCCCGTGGGAACGGTCTCGACATC
>JAJPYF010000008.1 GCA_021205085.1 Clostridiales bacterium
GCCGGCATCGGATCCCGCATCCGGCTCGGTCAGGCAAAAAGCGGCGTACTTTTTCTCGACAAGCGTGTCAAACCACAGTTTTTTCTGTGCATCCGTACCCGCGACAAGAACCGGATAGGAAGCCAGAGAGTTCGCAATCAGTGTTGTAGCAATCCCAATGTCACCGCGTGCAATCTCCTCCGCGATAGCGCACATCTGCACATTGGTAAGGCCCGGTCCGCCGTACTCGGCGGGAATGCAAAGCTGATTCAGCCCCATACCACAGGCAATGTCCAGCAGCTTTTCCGGAAATTCGTTGTTTCGTTCATAATCCCCTACGGTCGGGATCACCTCTTTGTCCACAAACTCCCGGACCATAGTAAGCAATTCCTGGGTCTCATTATCAAAGAGCATAATGGAAAAACTCCTTTTCTATAAAGTAAAAGAAGTGGGGATAAGGCGCATTATCCGCTCGCCCCGCTTCTATTCCAGCGAGTATCATAACATATAAAAATGGCATTGGCAATGACTTTTTATAAATGCTCCCGTTGCGCTTCCTTTCGGAGATGATTGACTTTTCCGGCATTCTTTCCTATACTTGGATAGGCAGAACCAATCTATATCATTGCGGAGGAACAGCCATGGGCAAACAGCAAAATTCCAACGAAGAGGACGACATCATCAACCCGCAGGAGATGTTCCTGACGGTGGAGGTGGATGACGGGAAGGAAGAAACCTTTCAGATTCTGAAAATATTTGAGGCGGGAAACCGCGACTACATCGCCGTCTGTCCGGTCGACGGTTCGGAGGATGTTTACTTTTACCGGTATTTTGAGGATGCCGATGGCAATCCATCTGTAGATAACATTGATACCGATGAGGAGTTTGACATCGTCACCGATATGTTTGACCAGATCCTGGACGACGAGGAGTTTGATATGCTGTGACGGCCTCCTTTAAAAACCGGGAGGGTTCCATCTCCTTGTTGTGAATCTGCCCGGAGTGCAGCAGATACAGGCGGTTTTTTGCGCGCGTCATTCCCACATAGAACATGCGGCGCTCTTCTTCCACCTCCTGATCCAGAACAGCTTTTTTGTAGGGAACGATCTTTTCATCGACATCGACAAGAAAAACGGTGTCAAATTCCAGCCCCTTTGAGGCGTGGAGTGTGGCCAGCCGGGCGGCATCCTCTGCCGTCTTTTTTTCTGCGAAACGGGCTTTCCACTCTTCTTTTACCTTCTCAAGATGCGAAAACCACGCGCCGTAGGTGTCAAAGTCTCTGGCACCTTCCTGTATTTCATCCAGAATCTCAAGGAGATCTTCTGCCGGCATTTTTCGCTCCGCGGCGAACTGCGCCAGATAATCCTCATATGCGATGCCCTTCCGTATGTAATTGATCGCGGAGTACGGACGCATCCGCTCCAGAACCTTCAGATCCATCTCCAGCTTTTCCAGACGCTGCACCATCCATCCCTGATCGCGGTAAAACTCTTTCCATACTTCAAAATCGACCGATTCATACGGAAGGCTTTCTCGGGAGAGATACCGCTTCGGGCGGTTCATGATCTTTAAGAGCGAAGCGCGGGTCCGGTCGCCCGCGGCGACCTGTATGTAGGTGAAAATATCCTTCGCAATCCAGTGGTCATAGATGTCCGGAATGTGCTCCCGCGAGACGAAAGGCAGGCCGTATTCCATCAGCTGGCGGATCAGAAGTCCGGGCTGCGCGTTGGTGCGGAATAAGATCGCAATCTCATGGAAGGGAAGATTTTCCTGACGGAGCCTCTTTATCTCCTGAATCACATAGAGATTCTGCTCCCGCTGGTTCTGAAAGCTTTTTGTCACCGGCATGATACCGGTTTTTGCGTTTGCACGGATTTTCTTCTCAAATCTTGTCCGATTGTGCGAGATCAGATTCCCCGCCATGCGGACAATCTCCGACCCGGAGCGGTAATTGGTATCCAGCAGGATTCGCTTTGCATCCGGATAGTCCCGTTCAAAATTCAGCATAATCTCCGGTCTCGCACCGCGGAAGCGATAGATCGACTGATCATCGTCCCCGACAATAAAGAGATTGTTTTCCGGCAGAGCGAGCATCCGGATGATGTCATATTGGATCTGGTTTATATCCTGAAACTCGTCAATAAGGATGTAGCGGAATTTCTGCTGCCATGCAGCGAGGATATCCGGCCTCTGCTGAAACAATTCCAGCGTGTAGACCAGCATGTCGTCAAAGTCAATCAGCCGGTTCTGCTCCAGAAACTCCTGATATGCCCCGTAGATCCTGCGGAAAACCGCCTCTCCGCAGTTGGATGAGTAATAGTGCTCCAGATCGACGCCGGTATTTTTGATCAGACTGATCTCTCCGAGAATGCTGCTGACAAACTCCGCCTCATCATCATACTCCAGCCGCAGCCGGTGGATGAATTCACGGACAAAGCGGACGCGCTGTTCTTCCCGGACAATATTGTCCGCAGTGTATCCGTAGGAACATTTTAAAATATGAAAATAAACCGCGTGAAAGGTTCCGAAGGTGACGGGGAGTGAATGACCGTCCATGAGACGGACGAAGCGCTCCCGCATCTCTGCGGCCGCTGCCCTGGAAAACGTGATGACGAGAATGTTCTCCGGCCGGACGCGGTAATGAGTGATAAGGTGGCGGACACGGCCGGTGATAACGGTCGTTTTTCCGGATCCAGGTCCTGCGAGGATTAACGCCGGCCCGTCAAGATGGGAAATTGCAGTTGACTGTGTTTGATCGACTCTCATGTCAATCAGTTTATCCCCTCAGGATACAAAGGTCAATCCGCAATTTAAATTCAGAATATACAGACAATTTCTCATAAAAATACGAAGCAATCGACTTTCATCCATGAAAAAAAGAGCCACCGGCCGAAGTAGATGGCTCTCCTGTCATTATCAGCAATCCTTTGCTTTGATGTCAAATTCCGGGTTGAACGCGTAGAAGTTTTTCGCATTCAGCCTCTCTGTCACAAGGCGGAGCCCCTCGCCGAAGCGCTGGAAATGCACAACCTCCCGCTCCCGCAGGAAGCGGATCGGGTCGCAGACCTCCGGATCCTTGACCAGACGGAGAATGTTGTCGTAGGTCGTTCGGGCTTTCTGTTCCGCGGCCATATCCTCAAAGAGATCCGTGATGGCGTCTCCCTTGGACTGATACTCGCAGGCATTTTGCGGAATTCCGGCCGCAGCCGCGGGCCAGAGGCCGAGGGTATGATCCACATAGTACGTGTCAAAACCGCTCTTTTTGATCTCCTCCGGCGTCAGATCCTGTGTGAGCTGTTTGACGATGGCGCAGATCATTTCCATGTGAGCCAGCTCCTCCGTTCCGATATCGGTGAGCAGCCCCGCAACCTCCCGGTAGGGCATGGAGTAACGCTGAGCCAGATAGCGCATGGAGGCGGACATTTCGCCGTCCGGACCGCCAAACTGAGAGATGATCACCTTTGCGATCTCAGCGTTTGTGTTTGTAATGTTTACCGGATACTGCAGTCTTTTTTCATAATTCCACATAGATTAAAAGAACCCCCTCTCCCACGGCCATTTTTCTACAGACCATTTCCAGATATTTTCATCCTCGCCGCTAAACTGGGTCAGAGGGCCGTATTTGCTTTCGTACTCGTCGGAAGCTTTTTTATACATGTGGTTCATGTGATGGTAGTAATCCAGCGCATCCTGATCTTTCGGATGCGTATCCAGATACAGTGTGATATCGCTCAGGGCAAAGCCAAACTGGTTTACCGCCTGAAACAGTTTTTTCTTTTCGGCACAGCTGTAGCTCTCATTCATATTCATCAGCAATGCCCTCCTCTCCCGGTAAAGGGTTTATTTAATTCGGGAAAGATCGTTCCGATCTGGAGCGCCTGATCTAAGTCATAGGTGCGGGCAAAATGCTGCCACGGCACATAAGCCATTGCGATCGGTATACGCTCCATGGAGTAAGGCATACCGTCGGTCATCTGCATGTTTCGATAATTTCCTGCATTACAACTCAAATGTTTTACCCTTTCTTGTTGATTTACTGTACTATATGCAGAAATATCGAAACCGGTGCCATGTGTTGTGATTACCTTTTTGATTACTCTCGGTTTTTGGGACTCTTTTCGACCATCAATTCGGGGAAAAGAAAAAAGTCCGTCAAGCCGCATATTTGCTAGCTTTTTGGACTTCTTCGGGTTGGACTGTTCACTTAACAGTCAGTAGTTCGTAGGGGAATCGAACCCCTGTTTCCGCCGTGAGAGGGCGGCGTCTTAACCCCTTGACCAATCCACCATGCGGCTGTCGTACCAACTTGACTACTATACCATAAGTATTTTTAAAATGCAAGCCCTACATCTTACTTTTTGCAGGCGTTTTCGTTCCCGCTCAGAGTGCCTTCTTGGCAGCGTT
>JAJPYF010000050.1 GCA_021205085.1 Clostridiales bacterium
TCACACTTTTAAATAATACTTTAATCTCACACAAAAAGTAGCGCTCTCTGTTTTGAAAAATGAGGCGCTACTTTTGCAGTATATAATTTGCCGATGGGTTGATGTCGCAGCCGTTTGGCTTTCTTGATAAAAACATATACTTCCTGATTCTATTTTTTCCGTTTTAATGCTTCAACAACCTGAATAACCACAGTAATATCTTCTTCAGACAAATCAGATACATCTACGGTACGTATGCGATCTATGTCCAGAAGATAGTCAGTTGAAACGTGGAATACATGCGAAATATTCACCAACACATCATAGGAAGGATATCGGTACCCGCTTTCATAGTAGGATACAACAGATTTTGCAACACCAAGACGCTCTGCAAGTTGTTTCTGAGTCAATTTCTGAGATTTTCTAAGATTTTTTAATTTTTCTCCAAAAGTCACAAAATATATCCTCCGCATTTAACAATATGTAATAGTGTATATATAGAAAGATGACTAATGGTGAATAAAAATACAGAAAATAGTGGAGGGCACAGTAACAGATACTGCCACACCCGAAACTTTGGAAGAAGCAGCAGAAGCTGTTGCACAGGCTGAGGATATTATACCATCACGGAGGGCAGCACCATCGTAACCATCTCCAGTGATTATATGGCATCCCTCGGCACCGGCACGCATACATTTGCAATCCAGTCCACATACGGAACGGTGGAGGCAGATGTAGCCATTGCAGAGAAAGAGGCAGTACAGACCACCAATAGCAATGCAACGCAGACAAGCACGGTGAGCAAGTTTTATTCAGCGCAGGGTACTTTTTCCAGCAAATCATCCGCCTGACATACGAGTGCGGATGCAAGCTGGAACAGGTACTCTGCCTGTGCCTTGTTAATGTTTTTCTGGCGCTGCTCGTATTGCTGAATTGTCCGGAGCGGAACTCCGGACTGTGCGGACAGCTCTTTTTGCGTCAAACCTGTTTTTTGACGCAGGCGTTTTAGGTTGGTCTCCGGCTGTGCATGGCGGTAAAGAACATCCATTTGATCTGAAAACTGACGGATATCCATCTCGTGATATGGAGAATATAGAGCCTGTATATCCATGATCGGGATATGACGCACAATCTCCCGGAAGGGCAATGCTGTTCTCCATTGATAGTAGGCCAGTGCCCACCCTGTCCAGTATTCTTCGCTGCGTCCTGCAGCGTAGCGGGCGGATACCGGCTCCAGATTTTTCCCTATACGCTCCAGAACCTCACAGGCAAGCTCCACACCGGACTTTCCAACCAACAAAGAGCAGTCACCCCGCCCGAAATCCTCCGCAATGCCGGAGTCAAGAAACCAGTCGAAAAAGAGTGTGATATCATAATTTAAATCGTACACTGCAAAATCCAACATTCGTCCCAGCGCAACGCGGGCTTTTTCCACATAAGTTTCATCGTAAGCGCGGATCATCGGACTTTACCTCCTCATCTAAGATATGGGTAATAAAAAGATCTCCCGGACGGCGGCGGTTGCGCTCGGTGTCAAAATACTCCCGGCGTGCCGTTCTGTCGCGCAGCATTTTTCTGGCATACCATTCATCTGCTTTTGCGATCTCGCAGCCGACAAAACGCATCCGGTCAAAGGCCATCTTGCTTTTTAGTACAAATTGCTGTCCCAAACCGCCCAGACGCATAGCATTGCTTAACTGGCGATAGGAGATCGTGCCATTAATAAAATCCTGTGCAAAGGAAAAATAGCTGTCATCAGCCCGATAGCCGATGATCACATCGAAGGCAGATTCATCCGGACAAAAAGCCCGGATCAGATATTCCTTTGCTTCCAGCGCCAGCGCAGAAGGCACATCAAATTCCCTGTTTTGCAACAGGATCGCAAGCCAATGCAGGGTGGTGTATTTCGGGTCATTCAGATTCAAAATCGTAAGACCGTCACAGTCCAGCTCATAACAGTTTGCAAAACCGTCCCGGTCTCGTCCGACACCCCATTCCTTGGCCATTTCCATGCTTTCCGTACAATAAAAACCGACGCCATAGTCATTATATGATTTTCCGATACCAAATAACGGCTTTTTAATTACGTTTTCTGAACCGTGGTAGAGTGTTTTTTTCATCCTTTTCATAGCCTCCGTTATGGAAAACATATTTTGGACATTTGATATGTTTTTCAGTGATGTATAGATTATACTCCTTTGGGAGTATATGAGTCAAGGCGTGTTTTAAATTGGTCGACAACTTTCCATTGAATTCCTAATAGGTTTGTGATATTTTATATGCGCAGGTGTCGGACCGGCTGTTGCCGGCCCGGTGAAAAGGGAAACAGGTGCAAGTCCTGTGCGAACTCGTCACTGTGAACGGTGAACGCAAAGCCCGGCGCACATTTCCGAGCATGTGCGCTGTGTGCCACTGAGCGATTGGGAAGGCGGCGATGCGTGGGGATCCGTAAGTCAGGAGACCTGCCTGCGTTTATTTCATGCGGGGATTTCCCCGGGGCCACGAGTAACTGGCAGAGTGAAAAGGAGGAATTGAATATGAAGCAGAAACAGATTGTTTTACTGGCAGCCTTGATGGCGGCCGGTCTGGTTTTTGCGGGATGCGGCGGCTCGGATGCTGCGACTTCCGCAGAAACAGGGACAAGCGCGGTGGAGGAGCTTTCCACTGAAGAGACATCCGCGGAGGCGGATCAGGCAGCGGCGGACGAGGTGGCAGCCCTGATTGACGCCATCTATGTACAGGAGAGAACAGAACAGACAGATGAACAGTGTGCGGCGGCGAAGGAGGCATGGGACGCTTTGACGGATGAACAGAAGGCGCTGGTCGAGGGAGAGAACGCGGATCCGGATTATTTCGGAAGGGATACCGGCGATGCGTCGCTCGATGACCCGCGGAATGCGGATGATATCGGGGAGAATGAGATTCTGGTCGTCAGTTTCGGCACATCCTTCAATGACAGCCGTGTTACCGATATCAAGAGTGTGGAGGATGCGCTGGAGGAGGCATATCCGGACTGGTCCGTGCGGAGAGCGTTTACTTCCCAGATCATCATCAACCACATTCAGGCGAGAGACGGGGAGGCCATTGACAATGTCGAACAGGCGCTGGAGCGCGCGGTTGCAAACGGCGTGAAGAATCTGGTGGTACAGCCTACGCATCTGATGCACGGTGCGGAGTACGATGAGCTGATCGATACGCTGGCGGAATATGAGGATCAGTTTGAGACCGTGTCTGTCGCGGAGCCGCTTCTCGGCGAGGTCGGAGACGATGCCACTGTCATCAATGAGGATAAGGAAGCGGTCGCGGTCGCGGTTGTCGCTGCGGCGGTTGAGGATGCAGGATATGAGAGTCTGGACGCGATGGCGGAGGACGGTGTTGCCCTTGTCCTGATGGGACACGGCACTTCTCACACGGCGAAGGTTTCCTACAGCCAGATGGTGACCCAGATGAGTGAGCTTGGCTATGACAATGTCTTTGTCGGCACGGTGGAAGGTGAGCCGGAAGAGACCGCGTGCGAGATCGTGATGGAGTCTGTCGCAGAAGCGGGATACACCGGCGTGATTCTCCGGCCGTTCATGGTGGTGGCGGGCGATCACGCAAACAACGATATGGCCGGCGATGATGCGGATTCATGGCTGAGCATCTTTGCAGCCTCCGGACTTTTTGAGACGATTGATACGCAGATTGCGGGGCTCGGAAGGATTGAGGCTGTTCAGGATATCTATGCGGAGCACACGGCGGCTGCAATCGAAAATGCCGGTGTGACGGTATCATCCGATGATGCCGGTGAGAGTGCTTCGACGTTGGAGGACGGCGTGTACACGGCGGATTTCAACACGGACAGCAGCATGTTCCATGTCAACGAGGCCTGTGACGGGAAGGGAACGCTGACTGTGGAGAACGGGGAGATGACGCTGCATGTTTCGCTGGTTTCCAAGAACATCGTGAACCTCTATGTCGGACTGGCGGAGGATGCTGAGGCAAATGAGGCGGATTGGCTTCAGCCCACGGAGGATGAGGTGACCTACAGCGACGGCACCACGGAGACCGTGTACGGGTTCGATATCCCGGTTTCCTCACTGGATGAGGAGTTTGATCTTGCGCTCATCGGAACCAAGGGCGTCTGGTATGATCATAAGGTAAGCGTATCCGATCCGGAAGAGGCGGAGTGAGATAGGATCTGTTTCGTTCTATGTGAAACCGGAACAGAGGAAATACATACAGAGCGAATTGCGGGAGGTTGTGTCAGAAAACGGCACAGTCTCCTGTTTTTTGAGTATATATTAAGAAGATATCAAAATATTATTAAATATCGCTTATTTCAGTAGTAAAACATATGAACTTTACGTTATTA
>JAJPYF010000087.1 GCA_021205085.1 Clostridiales bacterium
CTCCCCAACGCCTATCATCGGGGAGAAATCACCCTCCCCGTAAAATCCGAAGGGCAGCGTCATCCGCTCATCCGGAAGTTCGGTCATCGGAAGCTGTTTCGGCAGATAGACAATTCCGATCTCATAGAGACGGACATTCTTGTTTCTGCGGTTATAGTTCGTCGCCAAAGAGGTAAGCATTCCGTTGACCGGCTGTGTCTTCATAATGCTGAAATCCTCGCCCAGAGGATTTGAGATGACAACCGCTCCGCGAAGGCTGCTGTCCTCCGGAATCAGCAGTTTATCGAAAACCTTCGGGCTCTCGAAGGAATAGGTCATCGCCTGTGAAAATCCGCAGAACCGCGCCACATTTCCGGCGATGGATTCAATACGGAGCTTATAGGATAATTTTCCCGCGGTCGTGGAGTGCGGCAGCGTCGTCGGGATGTTGCGATATCCGTAAAAACGCGCAACCTCCTCCGCGATTTCCGCATCCCGCTGCAGGTCCGGCCGCCATGTCGGAACAATCACTTCCCGCGTCTTCTCATCAAAGCCCAGCTCGATTTTCCTCAGATAACCGAGCATGGTTTCCTCCGGAATATCCGTGCCCAGCAGGCGGTTGATCCAATCCGCATCAAAGGGAATCCGGCTCTCGGTCCGCGGAGACGGGTAAACATCGACCACGCCGCCGACAACCTCTCCTGCGCCAAGCTCCTCTACGAGCTGGCAGGCGCGGTTCATGGCCTCAATCGCATTGTTCGGGTCCAGCCCCTTTTCAAATTTTGCGGAGGCGTCTGTCCGAAGCCCTACCTTGCGGCTGGAGAGACGGATGTTGGTCCCGTCAAAGCAGGCCGCCTCAAAAAGCATCGTCTTTACATTATCCGTGATCATGGAATTCTCGCCGCCCATAATCCCGCCGATTCCAACTGCCTTTTCCCCGTCACAGATCATCAGGACGGTGTCGTCGAGCACGCGCTCCTGCCCGTCCAGTGTCACAAAGGTCTCGTCCTTTTTCGCCCTGCGCACACGGATCTCATGTCCTGCGATGGTATCCAGATCATAGGCATGCATGGGCTGGCCGTACTCTTCCATTACATAGTTTGTGATATCGACGATATTGTTGATCGGACGGATCCCGTGGGCTGCCAGCCTGCGCTGCATCCACTCCGGCGACGGCGCGAGCTTGATATTTTTCACGACGCGCGCAGTGTAACGGGAACAAAGATCCGGATCCTCCACGGTCACCTTGATATAGTCATTGACATCCTCATCATTTCCGGTTTCCGTGACGACGGGCGGCACAAACTCTTTCCCGAAGGTAGCTGCCGCCTCTCTGGCAATGCCGAGGACAGAAAAACAGTCTACGCGGTTTGACGTGATCTCATACTCGATCACCGCATCGTCCAGACCGAGGTATGCCACCGCATCCTCACCCACGGGGGCATCCTCCGGCAAAATATAAAGTCCGTCCTCCGCCGCATCCGGGTACATGTCCGTGGTGGAGCCGAGCTCCTCGATGGAGCACATCATACCGTAGGAATCCACGCCGCGAAGCTTTCCGGCCTTGATCTGAATCCCGTCCGGCGCGGACTTTCCGTCCGAGTGCGTGGCCGCCACTCTCCCGCCGTCCAGAACGACGATGACCTTCGCGCCCTTGAATACATTGGGCGCGCCGGTGACGATCTGCACAGTCTTCGTCCCGACATCCACCTGACAGATGACCAGCTTATCCGCGTTCGGATGCGGATCCACCGACAGGACATGGCCGATCACGATCTTGTCCAGATTCTCATCCAGTCTCACAAATCCCTCGCCCTTTGAGCCGGAGAGCGTCATCTCATCCATGTACTCCTGAGGGCCAACATTCAAATCCGGCACATAGGCCTTTATCCATTTTAAAGATGTAACCATTCTATTCTCCTCCTAAAACTGACGCAGGAACCGGTCGTCGTTCTCATAAAGCAGTCTCATGTCGTCGATCTCGTATTTTAAAAGTGTGATCCGCTCAAGGCCGACACCGAAGGCAAATCCCGTGTACTCCTTCGGATCGATATGGCTCATCTCGAGCACATGCGGATGCACCATACCGCATCCGAGGATCTCAATCCACCCCTCTCCTTTGCAGAAACGGCAGCCCTTCCCGCCGCATTTAAAGCAGGAGACATCCAGCTCAGCGCTGGGCTCCGTAAAGGGGAAATGATGCGGGCGGAACTTTACTTTCGTGTCCGGCCCGAAAAACTCATGCGCAAACGCCTCCAGCGTCCCCTTCAGGTCGGCGAATGTGATGTTTTTATCCACGACAAGGCCCTCTACCTGATGGAAGGTCGGGGAATGGGTGGCATCCACCTCGTCCGCGCGGAACACACGCCCCGGTGCGATCATGCGGATCGGCAGCCTGCCCTCCTCCATGATCCGGATCTGGACGGAGGAAGTCTGGGTTCTCAGAAGAATATCATTCCCGACATAGAAGGTATCCTGCTCATCCTTTGCGGGATGATTCGCCGGAATGTTCAGCGCCTCAAAATTATAGTAGTCATACTCGACCTCCGGGCCTTCCACCACCTCATAGCCCATGCCGACAAAAATGCGCTCCAGCTCATCCAGCACAATCGTATTCGGATGGCTGTGGCCGACCCTGTTTTTCTGTGCCGGAAGGGTTACGTCGATGTTCTCTTCCTTCAGTTTTTTCTCCAGAAGGAATGCTTCCATCTGCTGTTTCTTCTCCTCCAGTGCAGCCTCAATGGCGGCACGGGTCTCATTGACCATCTGCCCCACCAGCGGGCGCTCCTCGGGGCTGACATTTTTCATACCCTTAAGCACAGCGGTCAGATCACCCTTTTTTCCGAGGACGGCAACCCGAACCTCGTTCAGTCTGGCCAGACCCTCTGAAGCGGCAATGTCGGCAAGCGCCTGCTCCCTGATCTGTCTTAACTTCTCTTTCATCTTGATTCTCCTCTCGTTTTCTCAGGCAGTGAGCGGTTTTTGCTCAGTTTGGAACATAAAAAAACCCCATCCACAACAGGGACGGAGCAAGCAGTCCCGAAGGCACGCTCAAACTGTCACCTATTGTAGCACGGCTTTTTTTTAACATCAAGGTTTTTTCTTCTTTTTCTTTTTAAAATTCTGCTTCAGTTCATCAGAAATCAGTTCCAGAGAAGAATTGACCGCGCCGCAGACCAGAAAAATATACATGGCAAAGTACAGCCAGAACATGATCAGTACGATGGATGTCAAACTCCCGTAAAGCGAAAACCCGTTAAAATAATTGATATAGAGGGAAACCCCGAAGGTGAAAACATACCATGCCGCGGCGCAGCCGACCGCACCCGCAAGCTGGCTGCGAAACGTCGCTTCCCGGTTTGGGATTGCCTTGTAGATTGTGACGAAGATCCCCGTCAGCACAAAAAACAGAATCAGCAGCCGCAGCTTTAAAATCAATTCGGTCACAATCCCAGCAATCGGCGCATACTCCGCGAGCATCGCCTGAATCCCCCGCCCGAACATCAGCAAAACCATCAAGAGGAAAATCGCAATAATCAGCGTAAAGGTCTCAAACATCGCCCGCAGCCGGAGGACAAACCAGTTTCTGGTCTCCTCGATCTCATAGACTTTATTCAGGGCATACCGCAGACTCTGTATCGTTTTCGCCGCGGAATAAACTGCAAACACCAGAGAAATCACCAGAATGCCGCCGGTATTGTGATACACCTCATCCACAATCGAGATCACGGAGGATGACATGTAACCGGGACTGATCATTTCGATCAGGGTCAGAATCAGGGATTCCGTGACCGGCGTATAACGGATCAGGGAAACCAGCACCAGCAAAAACGGAATCGCAGACATAATCAGAAACAGCGCCGCCTGTCCCGCATAGGCGCCGATGTCGTCCTCTTTGATTTTTCTCAAAAGATGTGAAACAACCTGCTGCATTTTCTCCTCCGTTTAAATAATTACCTAAATTATAATACAATCTCTGTCCCCGGGAAGAAAACCGCCAGAATCTCCTCACAGCTTTTTCCCGCCAGAGCCATTCCGTTTGCCCCGTACTGGCTCATGCCGATCCCATGTCCCAGCCCGCCGCCATAGACTTTGCATGTGCCGTCTTCTGACACATCGATGGAAATCGCCGCGCTGGGAAGCATATCCGAAGTGTACACCGTGTCACCGTTTTGATCCGTCAGCTCTGTCATCGCGATACCGAGGATTGACCGAATCAAGTTCTCGTTATACAGATCAACCACGCCGTTTGCAAACTGTATCTGAAGATCCGTCACGATT
>JAJPYF010000015.1 GCA_021205085.1 Clostridiales bacterium
ATATAGTAGTTATTAAGATTCTCTTACAATTCCGCTGATCTCTGGTTCACCGTGACAATCCAGAAAAAGTATAGATTGTCAGATGCGGAAAGAGACGATAAAATAGGAAAAACAGGAGGGAAAACGAGATGAGCTGTTTATCCGGGGAAAAAATATGGGAAGAATTTCTGGAGCTGACCGGCATTGATTCCGTCAGCTATTGCGAGCGGCAGATGGCGGACCGTCTGAGTGAGAAGCTTCGCGCGCTGGGATTTGCGGTGGAGGAGGACGACGCCGGAAGCTATTACGGCGGAAACGCCGGGAATCTATACGGATATCTGAAGGGACAGCTTCCCGGATCGCCGATTCTGCTGTCCGCCCACATGGACACGGTGCAGCCGGGCATCGGAAAGAAAGCGGTTCTGAAGGAGAACGGGCGCATCGAATCCGCAGGAGATACCGTTCTGGGTGCAGACGATGTCAGCGGTATTGTGGAAATTCTGACGGCGATCCGTTCCGTGCGGGAGGAGGGCCTGCCACATCGGGATATCGAGGTGCTGTTCCCCATCGGGGAGGAGCGGCATATCCGGGGCACAGCGGTTTTTGATTTTCGCCGGATCCGGGCAAGGGAGGCATATGTGCTGGATATGAGCGGCAGCGTCGGAAGCGCCGCGCTTCAGGCGCCGACTCTTGTGACGTTTGAGATCACAGTGATCGGGAAAGCCGCCCATGCTGGGTTTGAACCGGAGAAGGGGATTCACGCGATCGCGGTGATGAGTGAAATCATTCGCAGATTGCAGATGGGACATATCGATGAGGAGACGGTGATGAATGTCGGTCAGATCGAGGGCGGCACAACGACGAACATCGTGCCGGCGTCCTGTGTCTGCCGCGGAGAGGTGCGAAGCTACAGCCATGAAAAGGCCGTCTCGGTTCTTAAGCAGATTGAGGCGGCGGCGCACGGGACAGCGAAGGAATTCGGAGCGGATGTGCGCGTTGATACGCAGGTGCAGATGGAGACCTATAAAATAGAAGAGACGGAGCCTGTGGTGCAGAGATTTGCCGCGGCGTGCGGGAAGCTGGGGATTCCGTGTGAACTGCGGCGAACCTTCGGCGGGAGCGACAACAACAATTTTGTGAAAAACGGGATTCGCGGCATCGTCCTCTCCTGCGGCATGTATCAGGTACACTCAACGCAGGAGTACGGCTGTATGGAAGATCTGCAAAAAGGGGCGGAGCTGGTGAGGGAGCTGATTCTCGCCGATGCGTAAACGGTCGGATGTGTTTCAATTATGTATACAGTATAAAAGATGGTTTTTCTGCTGACTTTCGGTACAAAATATGGTAGAATCGGATTCATGCAGGAATATCAGAGACTCGTTCACAACTTTGAGCCGGTGTGGGATGAGCAGTCCCGGATTCTTATTCTGGGAACCTTTCCCTCGGTGAAGTCCAGAGAAAATCATTTTTATTACGGCCATCCGCAGAATCGATTCTGGCGGCTTCTGGCGGCGTTGACGGATGAACGCACACCGGTCACGGTTTCGGAGAAAACGGAATTCCTTCTTCGAAATCATATTGCAATCTGGGATGTGATCTCGGCGTGCGATATCGTCGGATCCAGCGACAGCTCCATACGGAATGTCGTCGCGAACGACATGCGTGTGATTCTGGACCGCGCTCCGGTACGACGGATTTATGCCAACGGAGGGAAGGCGTATGATCTGTATATGAGATACTGCTTCCCTGCGACAGGACGGGAAATCACGAAGCTTCCCTCCACCAGCCCGGCCAACGCCGCGTTTCAGATGGAGCGGCTGATGCAGAGCTGGGGAGAGATTACGGAATATATTGCCGCCCCGTGACAGAAAGTGGTTTTGGCGGTTGATTTTGAAATCAGAGTAGGATATTCTATAAACTGACAATGAAAGAAGAAAAGGAGGACATGATGAGTACAATTCATATTACAGCGGACAATTTTGACGAGGAAGTGATGAACAGCGATAAGCCGGTGCTACTCGATTTCTGGGCGACATGGTGCGGACCGTGCCGGATGGTCGGCCCGGTGCTGGAGGAGATCGCCGCGGAGCGCAGCGACATTAAGGTGGGAAAGGTGAACGTAGATGAGGAGCCGGAGCTGGCGAAGGAGTTTCAGGTGAGCAGCATTCCCATGCTGGTTGTGATCAAGAACGGCGAGATCACCAATCGGACCGTGGGCGCGCAGCCCAAGGCATCGCTTCTGGCGTTGCTGAATTAAAGAATGATAAACGGTCCGGCCTGAATGTGCGGAGAAAGGAGATCATATGGGTCTGTTTTCAAAAAAGAAAAAAGAAATACAGCGGAAAGAATACGATGCCTCTCTGTATAAGCCTGTTTTGCGGTGCAGTATCTGTACCGGCGAACAGGTGGCCGGATTTAAGAACCTGCAGACCGGGCAGATCGAGGAGATTGGTCTGATCCGCAATGCGGAGGACTTGCAGGCGTTTCTGGACACCTATGGTCTGGACGATGTGGAAAAGATTTATTGAAGAGACAGGTGGGGAAGGTATGGTATTTTATAATAAGGAATGGAACGGTACGGGGGAAATCGTTGTTTACAGTAATTATCACAGGTACTGGTTGGATCGGGAGCGACACATCAAAAATCCGCTGTTTGATGTGTACAGTGGAAAGATTCTGGATTTAAAGGAAGGGAAACCAGCGGCAATAAAATATTTTTATTCGTTGCTGGATGTTGAAATATGTCCGGATGTGACGATCTGTGTCGTTCCGTCCAGTAACGCTGAAAACGTTGTGACCGGAATGACAAGATTGGGGGAAATGCTGGCAAAAAATCACAGAGTAAACAGGGTGTATTATCTGAAAAGAGAAAAAAGTATTGATAAGCTGGCAAGGGGCGGACGGCGAGATCCTTCTGTTCACATGCAGTCTATTGGTACTGTGGAGGAAATGGATATCAGCGGCGAGATTGTTTTGCTGATGGATGATGTGACAACCACCGGAAATTCATTGTATGTTTGTAAAGAAATTTTAATGAACCATGGCGCAAAGACAGTAGAGATGTTTGCGCTTGGAAAGGCAATTTAATATGGCGCAGGCTATTCATTGTTGTAAGCCGGAGGACTCATTTTATCCGATCGAATTAAAGAATATAGCAAAGCCGCCGGAGATTTTATATTATGTGGGCTCCATGGATTTTATTAATCAAAACAAAAATGTGGCGGTTATCGGAAGCCGCAGAATGTCCGAAGCGGGAGCAAAACTGGCATATGCGGCCGGGAGAATGGTAGGAGAGGCCGGGTTTCATCTTGTCAATGGCTTGGCTGTAGGATGCGATACAGAAGCGTTGAAAGGAGCATTGTCAGCGGGTGGAAAGTGTATAGCAATTTTGCCTTGTGGGTTAGAGCAGATCGTACCACAGTCAAATCGGCGACTGGCAGAGAAGATCGTGGAGAGCGGGGGGTGTCTGCTCAGCGAGTATCCGGAAGGAACAGGAATAAAGCGATTCCGGTATGTGGAACGCGACCGGCTTCAAAGCGGAATCAGTCAGGGTGTATTTGTGGTAGAAGCTGAGCAATCCAGCGGAACCATGCATACAGCTTCTTTTGCAATACAACAGTATAAAAGGCTGGCTTGCTATCATCATAAATTACTGGAACTGTCTTCTGGAAACAAACAGCTAGAAGAAAAGGGACAGGCAAAGGTGATAAAAAACACGGATGATTTTAAACGCTTTCTGCAGGATATTTCGGAAGAAATATCATACGAACAGATGGCACTGCAGGATATATATGTCGTTGATTGATATTTTAAGACGGATGCATGTGTAAGGATCCGAAATGAGATAATTTAAATTATTTTACATAGATAAAGGAGAGCAGTTATGAACAGGCAGGAGCTTGCAGATTTGATATTCCCGGACGCCCGGGATATCTCTTATTATGAGGAGAAGTATCCGGAGCGCGATCTCCCGGAAGGGGCCGTCGTGACCCGTTTCGCGCCGAGCCCGACAGGGTTTGTCCACATCGGGGCACTGGAGCAGTGCATTGTGGAGACCTCCCTTGTGAAAAAAACGGGAGGCGTCCTGATCCTTCGCATCGAGGACACGGATCAGAAGCGCAAGATCGAGAACGGCGTTCAGGGGATCATCGATTCCATGCGGGATTTTGATATCATTTTTGATGAGGGCATGACGAGCGAGACGGAGTCCGTCGGTGACTACGGCCCGTATATTC
>JAJPYF010000085.1 GCA_021205085.1 Clostridiales bacterium
TGCTCATATTTTCTCTGTACTATATAAATCACAGGAACGCAATACACCTTTTGACAATCCATTGGAACACAGCATTCCATGGATGTACATTTTCATAACTCAAATCTCCCTATGTAAAAACAGCAGCAAAAGCTGCTGTTTTTATGTGTCAAGCCTTATCTCAGATCCATCAGCACTCCGGTTCAAACAAACTCGCAAAGGCATGTATGATCTTTGCCGTCATCCCCCAGATCGTGTACTCTCCATACTGATAGAACAGAACCTCCTCACGGCGCTCCCGCCAGCCGTACTCCCGGCCGCCATGGATGCGGTCGTAGGGAAAGCTCTCCTCCGGAATCACCTTCATCGTCGTGTGGTAAACCTCCGGTTCATTCTCCAGAAAAAAGTCAAGCGGAACGCGAAAGACCGTCTCCACCTCATCCCGGCTGAAGGTTCCCTGATATTCTCTTAAAAATGCCGCATAGGGATAGACATACAGGCGGCCCGCCCCGCCGCCGAAGAGATCCATGAGACCCAGGACTTCAATCTGTTCCGCGCGGACCAGAAGCTCCTCCTGCGTCTCCCGAAGCGCAGCCTCCCGCGTCGTCTCGCCTTCCTCTACCGCACCGCCCGGCAGGCAGATATCACCCGGCTGACTTTCGATGTCCGCCGCCCGCACCTCAAAGAGGATGTCATACCCCTCCTCCGTCTCAATCAGCGGAATGCAGACCGCCGCTTTTTTACTCTCCGGCAGGCCGATGACCGTAGCCTTATGTTCCCTCAGAAAATCCAGATTTTTCCTCATATTCCTTTTACCGGTTTCTTCCGTAAAAATAAGTGGCAAAAAAGATCACCGACGCGATGATCACGATCATCGGCCCGGTCGCCATATCGGTATAATAGGAGACCACCAGACCTACTATCCCCGAAAACACGGAAAAAACAATCGAGAACAGATGATATTCACGGACATTTTCCGAGATATTCCGGGAGGACGCCGCCGGAAGGATTAGCAGCGCATTGATCAGCAGGATGCCGATCCACTTGATGGACAGCATGACCACCAGCGCGATAAAAACCGAAAACAGATTCTCGATCCGGGCAATCCGAAACTGCCGGCTCTTCGCCAGCGCCCGGTGCAGGCTGATCGCCTGCAGGCGGTTATAGCAAAAAATCCAGAAGATAATCGTCGCAATAAAAATCAGCAGAAGATAAAAGATCTCCCGCTTCGTGATGCTCAGCACATCGCCCAGAAGGAGGCTGGAATATTTGCTGAAATTCCCGCCTCTGGAGAGAATCGCCAGTCCGATGGCAATACAGCAGGATGAAAACACGGAGATGATCGTGTCCGTGGACGCAACATTCCGGCTTTTTACCCAGTTCAGCAAAAGCGCGAAGGCAATGCCGAAAATCACCATGGACAGACTCGTATCCGCGATGCCGAAAATCACGCCCGCCGCGATGCCGGTCAGGGCGGAGTGTCCCAGCGCATCCGAAAAAAACGCCATCTTGTTGTTCACGATCATGGTGCCGAGGATGCCGAACAGCGGGGCAATGATCAGGATGGCGGCAAACGCATATTTCATAAAATCATATTGGAATAAGGTCATGTAATCTTCCTCAACAGCTTCTCCATCGTATCTTCGTGGGCGAGGATCATAAGATGGTCGTCTCCCCGGATAATCGTCTGGGGATGCGGCATGTAATCCGTCCTTCCCTCTCCATGGACAATACCGATGATATATACGTTATATTTTGCCCGGATATCAGAGTCAAGAATACTCCGGTTCACCCACTCCGGAAGCGGTGTAATCTCATAGACCGAGTAGCCGTCCTTCAGGTCCACATAGTCAAAAACATGCTCACTGTTATACTTGACTGCCGCGCGCATGGCGGAATCCTTGTGCGGATGAATGATCTCGTCCGCGCCGTTGCGGAGCAGGAACTTAATGTGTACCTCGTTCCCGGCCTGGCTGACCACATACGGCGCCCCCAGATCCTTCAGCAGGCTGGTGATCTCCAGATTGCTCTGGAAATTACCGCTGATGCAGACAAAACAGACATCAAAATTCGACACGCCGAGACGTTTTAATACGCTTTCCCGCCTGCAGTCCGCGATCAGCGTACTGGTCGCCACATCCAGCAGATCCTCCAGCGCCATCTCGTTTTTGTCAACAATCAAAACCTCATTTTTCATTTTCGCCAGATCCCGGCAAAGATAATGGCCGAAATCCCCCGCCCCTATGATAAGGAAAGATTTCATATTTTTCTCCTCGCATCAAACCTACCCGACAATGATATCCTCCTGAGGATATCTCAGCTCATCTCTGTTTCTCCGCTCCGTAAACGACATGGCAAAGGTCAGGCTGCCCACCCTGCCGAGGAACATCAGCAGCATGATCACGATCGCAGACAGTGCATTCAACTCCCTTGTGATTCCGGTTGACATTCCCACCGTACCGATGGCAGAAAATGCCTCGAACATCACATCCGCCAGGGACAGATTCTGACCGATCAGCAGTATCAAAATCGCCGTCAGGGCCAGAGAAAAATTGATCACTACCACCACGCTGGCCCGTTTCAGCGCATCCTGCCCGATCCTGCGCCGGAAAATCTCACAATCCTCGTCTCTGCGAAGATAAGAACGGATATAGAGAAAAAGCACCATGATCGTTGTCGTCTTGACGCCGCCCGCCGTCGAGCCGGGACTGCCGCCGACAAACATCAAACACATCGTCACCACCTTGCTTCCGCTTGTCATTGACGCAATATCCACCGTGTTAAACCCCGCTGTCCTCGGAGTCACCGCCGCAAACAGCGCCGCCAGAAGCCGCTCCCCCGCCGTCATTCCGGCAAATAGATTCCCCCGCTCGCTGAGCAAAAACAGCACGGTTCCGCCCGCAAGCAGCACGGCTGTCGTCAAAAGGACGATCTTTGTGTGCAGATGATACCGTCTCCAATGCCACCGGTTTTCCAGCAGATCCTCCCAGACCAGAAACCCGATGCCGCCGATGACGATCAGCGCGATCAGCGTCAGATTTACCAGCGGATCCGACATGTATGCGGTAAAAGAAGAGTATTCTCCCCATCGTCCCATCAGGTCAAAGCCCGCGTTGCAGAACGCGGAGACTGCGTGAAAGATGCCATAGTAAATGCCGTGAAGGATGCCCACCTGCGGCACAAACCGGATTGCGAGGAGCGCCGCCCCTATCCCCTCAAACAACAGCGTTCCCTGAACTATGCGCCGCACGAGCTTCACCGTGCCGCGCAGCTGCAGCGTGCTCAGGCTCTCATGGATCAGTTCACGTCCTCCGAGACCGATCCGTTTCCGGAGAAGGATCATGGCAAAGCTGCCGATCGTAATCACCCCGAGACCGCCGATCTGGATCTGGGTCAGCAAAACAAGTTGTCCGAAAAGTGTCCAGTGCGTCCACGTATCATACATGACCAGACCGGTCACGCAGGTAGCCGAGACAGAGGAAAACAGCGCCCCGAGAAACGTCGTCTCCTGTCCGTCCCGCGCAGCAAAAGGAAGCATCAGCAGGCAAGCGCCTGCTAATATAATGACCAGAAAACCGGCCATGATCATCTGTGTACGGGAAAACCGGAACCGTTTTCTCTTTCCCACAGCGAACCGCCTCCTTTCTGGTCCTGATATTCTCATTATGTCAGATAATTCGTCTGAATGACGATCACCGCAATCAGCAGAAGAATCATTCCCGTAACCCGGTGCATGGCCTCATCCGGAATCCGGTTTGCCAGCTTCGCCGAGTAGTGGGCAAAGATGAATGTCAGAATGATACACAAGACCAGCGCCAGAAAATTCTGCGGCGCCTCAATCACAAAATGCGTCGCCGCGCCGGTAAAGGCCGTAAATGTCATAATAAAAACGCTGGTGCCCACCGCAGTCTTCAGCTCATAACCCATAATAATCGTCAGCACGAAAAGCATCATCATGCCGCCGCCGGCTCCGAGGAAACCGCAGACAAAACCGACAATCGCGCCGGCCGCCATCACCTGAAGATTCTTACCCTGGTCCGGAATCAGCTCCTGCAGTTTTGTCGGCCGGTTATTCGGCTTAATCAGGAACTGAATCCCCAAAAACAATGTCATGCAGATGGAGAAAAGGCTCATCGTCCCGTTCTCCACCGTGCTGGATACTTTACTCCCGATGATCGTAAAACCGAGGACAAAGACAACCATCAGTATCGCATCTTTTATG
>JAJPYF010000009.1 GCA_021205085.1 Clostridiales bacterium
ATCCGAGTTCCTCCGGTGAGATGGTTTTTCCATCCTGCCAGATCCGCTCCAGATCATAGAACAACCGATCTTCTCTGGAAAACAGATGGACTATGATGTCCTGATAGTCCATCAGGATCCAGCTTGAGCTGCGGTTCCCCTCTATTTTCCCGTTTTTGTATCCGTTCTTATACAATTCCTCTTCCACTGCATCCATCATGGCCTGAAGCTGATTGATATTGCCGGCGCTGGCGATCACAAAATAGTCCGCAATCACGGAAACTGTGCTGATATCAATCACCCGGATATCCTCCGCTTTTTTCTCACTCAGGGCATGACAGGCTATTTTCGCCATACTTTTGGATTTTTCATTCATATTTTACTTTCTCCTCGCTCTTGTTGAAAATATCATTAAGACTTTTAGCTCTAGTCACATTGTGCAGCCTATGCTTTTTTAATTTTTCTACTGTCATCGTACAACACGCTTCTCACTGATATATCAGATTGCCGCACAGAGTTTTATAGTATTCATAGGCTTTCTGCGTCATCGGATCCATACAGGCCTCCTCCCGGCTGTTCAGATACTCGATCGTATCCCGCAGTATCAGATATGCCGTGCGGGTCAGATTCTTATCTGCCAGCTTTCGGAGCTCCTTGAGATGAGGAGCCATATCGCGCCCCGGTTCGATATAATCCGAGACAAAAATGATCAGATCCAGAAGTCCCATGTTGGGAACACCGGTGGTATGAACCCGGATTGCATGAAGGATTTCCTCATCCGAAACGCCATACCGTTCCGAGGCAAGCACTGCGCCGCATTTCGCATGCAGGAGAGACGGGTTTGCCATCTCGACCTCTGTAATCGGAAGCTGCCTTGTGCGGCACATCTCTATTTTTTCCGGATCGGATAAATGTTTCGCACAGTCATGAAGCAGTGCAGCATATTTTGCTTTTTTCTCATCGCATCCATACCGGTTTGCGAGATGGATGGCTGTTTCCACCACTCCCATCGTGTGCTCGTACCGCGACGGTTTCAGCAGACTTTGCAAGTCTTTCTGTATTTCTTTATATTTCATATGTCTGTCCTGTAGAGACGATTCTCCTCGATATAATGCATGACACAGGGCGGTACCATTTCCGAGACGGAAAGCCCCGCCGCAATCCTCTCCCGTATCTCTCTGCTGGAAATACAATAGTTTTCCATACGGATCCGGTAGATTCTGCCGCCGTATTGTTCCGTAAGACTCGCAATTTGTGCATCCAGCTTTGCCGCATCCAGATTATCCCGTGCCGCCGCAAGAATGATTGCTTCCAGGCAAATGATCTCCGGATGGCGCCAAAGATGAAAATCAAAGAGAGAATCCGCCCCTAAAATAAAATAAAACTCGGTGTCCGGGTATTCTGCATTCAGCCTGCACAGGGTTTGATAGGTATAGCTGACACGCTCATTCTCAAGCTCCCTGCATGAAATCGTAAACGACGGATGCCCGTCAATCGCAAGCTCTGTCATATGAATGCGGTGACTGCTCATATCAGCACCCATGTATGCCTTATGCGGCGCATGGCCGGTAGGCATAAATACGATTTGTTCCAATTGAAACTGTCGGCAGGCATTTTCGGCGATCATCAGGTGTCCGTTATGGATCGGGTTGAATGTTCCCCCGAATATCCCGACGCGATGTTGTTTTTTCATCACCGGCTTCTCTCCACTATTCCCGACTCGCTCTCGGCAGAAGGATCTTCGGTTTTTCTTTATCCGGGCGGTACAGCACAATCTTTTTCCCTATGACATGTACAACCTGCGACCGGGTGCGCTCCGCAACGAGATCTGCGATTTCGTTCGGATCGTCCGCACAATTTTTCAACACAGCGATCTTAATCAATTCCTTTGTGTGAAAGGCTTCCTCAATGGCCGCAATGTTTTCCGGTGTCACGCTGTCCTTGCCGATTTGAAAAATCGGATTCAGATCCACAGCAAGACTTTTTAAATAGGCCCTCTGTTTGCTTGTCAAACGATTCATAATGTTTCCGTCTTCTTTCTTTTCTGATCTTTAAAAACTTATTTATAATATTCAAATGTCAAATCACAGACGCGAACCGTATCGCCTTCCTCAATGCCGAGCTCATGCAGCTCGTCCTCGATTCCCTGATCACGGATAAAGCGCTGGAAGAACAGAAATCCTTTCTCAGACTCCAGATTGGTATATCCCAGCATGCGCTCAATCCTCGGCCCTTCTACGACAAATTCTTTTTCTTTCTGATCATAGGAAACCGTATAGGGTTCATCTGAAAACATCGCCGTCTCAGGGAAAAACTCCTGTTCAAAGACAACCGGCGTGTCGTCCAACGTCTGAAGCAGATCCCACACCGCATAGAGAAGCTCCTTCAGCCCCTTCCCCGTGACCGCAGAGATCGGATAAACCGGAATCCCCTTTGGCTCGAACTCGGCACGAATCCGGTTCACCGGGTCTGCATCCTGATCAAATATGGCATCAATCTTATTCGCGGCAATGATCTGGGGTTTTTGAGAGAGATCCGGACTGTACGCGTCAAGTTCCCGGTTGATCGCGTAAATATCCGCTATGGGGTCGCGGCCTTCCGTGGAAGCGGCGTCCACCAGATGGAGAATTACTTTCGTCCGCTCAATATGGCGGAGAAACTCATGCCCGAGGCCGACGCCCTCGGATGCCCCCTCAATCAGCCCCGGAATATCCGCGATGACAAATCCCTTTCCCTCAGCAAGATCGACAACGCCGAGATTCGGATTCAGCGTGGTAAAATGGTAATTGGCAATCTTCGGTCTGGCATTTGTCACTCTGGACAGGAGTGTGGATTTCCCGACATTCGGGAATCCGACCAGTCCGACATCCGCGATGACCTTCAGCTCCAGAAGAACTTCCAACTCGACCGACGGCTGTCCGGGCTGCACATATTTGGGTGCCTGCATGGTCGGGGTGGCATAGTGATAATTTCCCTTGCCTCCTCTTCCGCCGCTTAAGACGATCTGCCGGTTATTGCCCCCGGACATATCCGCGATCACCTTTCCCGATGCCGCGTCCCGCACAACAGTACCGGCCGGTACTTTCAACACGATATCCGCCCCGTTTTTTCCGGAGCATTTCTTTTTCTGGCCGTCGCAGCCGTTCTCCGCGGCAAACTTTCTCCTGTGACGGTAATCCGTCAGGGTATTCAGCCCCTCGTCCACCTCAAAGACGACATTGCCGCCGCGTCCGCCGTCACCGCCATCCGGACCGCCTGCCGGAACATATTTCTCACGGCGAAAACTGACATGGCCATCTCCGCCTCTGCCTGATTTTATGATAATCTTTGCGCGATCCGCAAACATAAATATCCCTCTCACCCTGTCCTGTGATAAATCCTTATGATCCCTGTGTGTCTGTAATAAGAAAAATCAAGCCCGGCTTTTCAAAGCCGGGCCCGAAACATCAATTATTCATCGGCAGCAACCGGATAAACGGAAGCGACTTTCTTATCTCTTCCCTTTCTCTCGAATCTCAAAACGCCGTCCACCAGAGAATACAGGGTATCGTCTTTTCCGCGCCCTACATTCGTACCCGGGTGAATCTTTGTGCCGCGCTGTCTGTATAAAATGTTGCCGGCCTTGACAAACTGTCCGTCTGCTCTCTTCGCCCCAAGTCTCTTAGAGTGGGAATCACGTCCGTTCTTGGAAGAACCCATTCCCTTTTTATGAGCAAAGAACTGAAGATCCATATTCATCATGTTCTACACCTCCTCAAAGATCAAATCAATACACTCTCCGTAGTTACCTTCCATTTCTTCCAACCCCAGCGCCAGTGAATGCAACAAAAGCTGGGATGCCGATCCGCTGTCACCCTGCATCCGAAAACGGATACATCCGTCCTCCTGTCGGCTTTCACAGGTAAATCTGTCCTCTGTAAAAGCTTCGATCGAGTTGATACAGGTGATGACCAGTGCGGACACCGCCGCGCAGACGATATCATTCTCATCCGCATACTCTGCATGCCCCAGACAGTCAAACCCTGTCAGCTGTTGGCTCTGATCCTGAAAAAATGTCACTCTTACCATAATACTTAAGCGTTGATCTTTTCAATTTTGACTTTTGTGAAATACTGTCTGTGTCCGTTTTTCTTATGGTAACCGGTTTTTCTCTTGTACTTGTAGACGATTACTTTCTTTGCACGGCCGTTTGCGACTACGGACGCTTCTACCGTCGCGCCTTCTACAGTGGGTGTTCCCGCCGTAAATGTCTCGTCGCTGACTGCAAGAACCTGATCGAAAGTAACGGTCTCACCAGCTTCCACACCAAGCTTTTCAATGGTAATGATATCGCCTTCGGATACTTTGTACTGCTTACCACCTGTTGCTATAATTGCGTACATATGGCACCTCCTATTATCATTACTCGCCAGTTTCGGTGCCGTGACCCTGTCCCTGCAGGATCGCAGACTTCTACCTCACTGTGCGGCATCTTCGTTATCTTACCATACGGAAATATCAATGTCAACTTAAAAATCAAGGTTTTCGCCCTGTTTTTGGCGGTATTTCCGAACCTGCTCCGCAAGAGATTTTCCTGTCTTTTTTCGCGTCATTTCCACGAGATTCAGACAGGTAATGTCATGTACCGTCACCGGCACGGGATCCGCCTGCACCGCTTCTCTCAGATAAGCCAGAAGCTCTTTCTGATCTTCACTCCGGTCAAGATCAATAAAGTCCACAATAATGATGCCGGAAAGATTGCGCAGCCGAATCTGACGGGCAATCTCTTTTGCTGCCTCCCGGTTAACCTGTTTGAAATGCTTCTGCGGATCTTTTACCGCAACGCTCTTCGCCGTGTTGACATCAATCACAGTCATGGCTTCCGTCGGCTCGATTACGATGGATGCGCCTGACTTTAAAAACACTGTTTTTGCCAGCGCGCGCTCCATCTGCCGGTTCAGGTTATAAAGACTGGCAAGCGGATAGGATGAGTCCTCATACAGCCGGAGCGGAACGCGGTTCAGCTCCTCATGTCCGGCGCAATATGCAAAAATCTCATGATAGATCTCCGGCTGGTCTGTCACAATCTCCGCAAGCCCGGCAGAATATGTATTCTGCAAAAAGGCAAGATATCCCGGCATGGAGCGGTACAGACACGAAAAACATGTGCGGTTCCGGGCATGGGATACCATATCGTCCATCTGCCGGGTCAGTTCACGCAGCTCACACAGAACGGCTTCCTCGTCGGCATTCGCCGCGTTGGTTCGGATGATCACGCCGTAGCGTTCCGGTTTTGTGTCGCGGAGCAGCTCTTTCCAACGGGCACGCGTCCCGGCGGATAATTTGGACGAAATCCCAAGCTGCTTCTTTTCTGTTGTGATCACCGCATACCGGCCGGTCAGGTTCAGGTTTGTCGAAACCATGGGTGCCTTGGTCTTCATTGCTTCCCGCTGTACCTGAACAAGAAGTTCATCTCCCTCCGCAAGCAGTTTTTTTCCGGAATTGCGTTTTACGTATACCGGATCCTTTACATGCTCCAACGGGAGATAACACGGCATTCCCGGCGCAATCTCCACAAAAGCAGCGTTCAGGTTCTTTACCACGCGCTGCACCTTTCCGACATAACTGTTTCCCAAGTCCGGAAGCGGCGTATCCGAATCCGGCCCCACAATCCGGACTTCCGCCAGCTTATCATTATCAATCAGACTGCAGAGAAGAAGCTTGTTTTCAGAAATGTTCGCTTTTGTGATTACTACCTTTGCAGTCATGCACACGCTCCGTTCTCCCGGTTTCGGTCGTTTTCAATGAGATTTCCGGCTGCATCGAGAGGGGAAAACATGCCGTCCACCCTCTCATATACCTCCAGACGGTGAATCTGTAAATTAAACGGATCATACTCCCTGCCGAAATAGGAATAAAAATCCGACAGGACGAGTTCCGGTTTGATATTATCCGTGCTTCCGGTGCAGAGCCGGAGGAAAAATCCCCGTCTGTCCGGAAAAACGGAGAGTACCCTGTCGGGCGGAAGCCGTCTGCCATCCTCATCCGCATAAGGCTCAAACCGGTAGATCAGCGGTTTCAGATCGATGATTCTCTCACTTTTTTTGCTTTGCTTCACGATTTCAATCTGCTCTCGCTCCGTGTAATAAGCCCGTATCATCTCCGGAAGATCCGTCTGTGCAAAATCCTCTCTTTTCTTAAAATAAACGATATAATCGACAGCCGCCACCGCTGTCATGGCCTTTTTGGAGCCCTCGCGCAGCGCTACAAAGGAAGCAATCTCCATCCCATCCGCCATCGTGCCGTTTAACGCTTCCACGGACGCCGCGGAGGACATCGGAGAGCGCACCTCAATATCCATATATTCCCCGTCGCTGGTCAGGCCGACCCCCAGCGGCGCGGCAAAGGACATGATCTGGTGAGGGCTGAAGCCTTCCGTATATGCCACATCAATCCCGGCACGGCGGAGCGCCTTCTGAAAATACCGCATGATATCCAGATGTCCGACAAAACGCATCGAACCGTTTTTGCGAAATTTAATGCGCACCTTCATAACATACGCCTCCTTTGTACTTCATCGCGCCGCAGCCCGAACATTGCTGCCGGCAGTTCGGCGTCACCTCTCCTGCCTGCGCCTTCTGCCATTCGCGCCATAAGAACGATTTTGTCACGCCGATATCGATAAAATCCCACGGAAAAATCTCGTCCCTGTCGTGCTCTCTCACGGTATAAAACGCCGTGTCTGTGTCGGTTTCATCGAATGCTTCCTGCCACATGGCATCGTTGAAAAAGTCCGACCACGCGGCAAAAATGCCGCCTTTTTCGTAAACCCGGATCAGCGCATCACCAAGCCGCCGGTCGCCACGCGCCAGAATTCCCTCAATGAGTGTCACATCCGCCTCATGCCAGTGGTAACGGATGCTCTTCCGGTTCAGCTGCGACTTGATCGTCTCGTTGACGATGTGTGCCCGGTTCAGAAAATCCTCCTTCGTACAGATGGGGCTCCACTGGAACGGAGTGAACGGCTTCGGCACAAAAAAGGAGGTACTCACACTGATCTGACATTTCCCGTTCCGCTTCTCCTTCGGGACCTCGTAGTACCGTTTCGCGATCTTTTCCGCCAGCTCACCGATCGCCTGCATATCCTCCTCGGTCTCCGTGGGCTGTCCGAGCATGAAATACAGCTTTACCTTCTGCCAGCCGCCCTCAAAGGCCAGACCGGCTCCGTGTAATATATCCTCCTCCGTGAGTCCCTTGTTGATCACATCCCGCAGTCTCTGGGAGCCGGCCTCCGGCGCAAAGGTCAGACTGCTCTTTTTCACATCCTGCACCTTGCTCATAATATCCAGCGAGAAATTGTCAATCCGCAGAGACGGGAGTGAGATGTTGACATGCCGCTCCTTAAACTCTTCAATCAAAAAGTTTAACAGCTCCTCCAGATGGGTATAGTCACTGGAGCTCAGGGAACTGAGTGAAATCTCCTCATATCCGGTCGAATCCAGCATCCGACGCGCTTTTTCCTTCAGGTAGTCCAGACTTCGTTCCCGCAGCGGGCGATAAACCATTCCGGCCTGACAGAAACGGCATCCCCGGATGCAGCCGCGTTGAATCTCCAGTGTTACGCGATCCTGCGTAATATTAAGAAACGGCACCAACGGTTTGTCCGGATAAACCACATCGGACATATCCTCCACTACCTGCCTTTTTATTGTGTCCGGAACATCTGAGTAAAGCGGCGTGAAGGAAGCAATCGTGCCATCCTCTCCATAGCTCACGGTGTACAGGGAAGGAACATACAGTCCCTCGATGTGAGACGCTTCCCGCAGAAACGCCTGCCGGCTGTAGCTGCCGCCTTTTCTGTGGCGCTTATAGAGGTCGAGGAGCTCATCATAGACCGTCTCCCCCTCTCCAATATAGATAATATCAAAGAAATCCGCGATCGGCTCCGGATTGTAGGTGCAGGGTCCGCCTCCGATGACGATCGGATCGTTCTCTCCCCGCTCGCAGCTTTTCATCGGAATTTTCCCCAGATCCAGAATCTGAAGGATGTTCGGATAGCACATCTCGTATTGGATCGTGATCAGAAGCCAGTCAAAATCCCGGATCGGATCCTGTGTCTCAAGGGCGAAAAGAGGAATATCCCGCTCCTTCATGATCCGGTGCAGATCCGGCCACGGAGAAAAGACACGCTCACAGTAGACATCCTCGCGGCGGTTAAACATATGGCAGAGAATCTGCATCCCCAGATGGGACATTCCGATTTCATACACGTCCGGAAACGCAAAGACACAGCGGACATCCACGTCCGCCGGATCTTTTACCACCATGTTCACCTCGTTCCCGATGTAGCGGGCGGGTTTTTCGATACGCATCAATATTTCGTCACTCAATGCCAGTTTATTCATCTTACTGAAACTCCTCCAACAATCCGGACAATCCGCTCTCCGCGTAAATATTTTTGTAATAGGTGACCTCGTCCGCGATCAGGTCATCAATCACCTGCATGCCGAGCAGCTCCACCGGCGCCTTATCGTCGGTCATCAGATAATCTCCGGCCTCGTAAGTTTCAAGGTTGTCATATACAGTCGTCATCATGTCGGCGAGAGCCTCATCCTCCTCCAATTCGATATTGGTTTTCATGATATCGATCATTTCCGGATTATCTGAGGCAAAGAGTTCCCGGTTCGTATTGCCGGAGCAATCCACAGTGTAAACCTCGGAAAACACGGCGGAGACCGTGTCGGCAATATACTGGTTGATATTTCCCTCCTCCTGCCCGCGCATATTCATGTTAATGACCATCACGCCGCCCTCGTTGAGATGCTCTTTGACGAGAGTGAAAAACTCCACAGTGGACATCTGGAACGGTATCGTAATATCCTGATAGGCATCCACCATGATCACATCATATGTCTTGTCAATGGCGTTGAGGTACGCCCTGCCGTCATAGGTATAGACCGGGATATCCTCGGAGAGATGAAAATACTCCGTGGCAAGCTCTGTGATATCCTCGTCGATCTCCACGCCCTCCATTGTCAGGTTGTCAAAATAATGGTCACACTGCGTCGCAAAGGTGCCGGTACCCATCCCGAGGATCAGGACATCCAGATTTTCCGCTTCGTTGACATCCGCCATCATCGTTGACGCCATCGCATAGTCATAGTAATATCCGGTCAGGCTGTCATCCTTTACATAGACGGACTGGACGCCGAACAGCACATTGGTAGAGAGATAGACAGCTTCATCGTCCTCTTTTACCTGCAGGTAATTGTAGACTGATTCCCCCTCATATGTGAGATTATCCTCCCAGAAGGCAAAGCTGTCCGTACTGCAGAAAATACAGGCCAGGACAAGGACGGCCACGCCCGCCGCGGCACGAATCGACCGCTGTTTTCTGCTGCAGAAATAAATGATCGACAGCGCGAGCAATATCCCCGCGAAAATATAAAATGTCGCCGAGACGCCCACGGACGGGATCGTCACAAACGTCGGAACAAACGTACCGATAATGCTGCCGATAGTATTGGAGGCATTCAGGAAGCCGACGGTCTTTCCGTTGTCGTCAAGGTCGCTCACCGCATATTTCACCAGAGACGGCGTCACCGTGCCGAGGAGGAAAAGCGGGAAGACAAAGATGATCATGCACGCCGCGAAGGCCGCCCAGATCAGGAAATTGCTGTTGACGGAAAAGATCATCACCGCCGAGATCCCGAGGATAATATACTTCCCCAGCACCGGAATCAGTGCAATCCAGATCGCCGCGAGAATAATCCGGCGATACAGACGGTCCGGATCCGGATTCTTGTCCGCGGAACGGCCGCCATAGATATTCCCCAGCGCCATGGCAATCATAATCGTGCCGATGATAATCGTCCACACAATCTGGGAAGAACTGAAATAAGGCGCAAGCAGACGGCTCGCACCGAGCTCCACCGCCATGACAGACATGCCCGCGAAAAATTCTGTCAGATACAAATAGATCTTATTGTTGAGGATTTTTCTGTTTTCAATAACTTCTCTTTTATTCTGCATAGATCACATATCCCACCTTTCTTATATATTTATAATCCATCCTTTTAAAAAACCCCGGGAGCAAATTCCCCCGGGTCAAAACATACAATGAAAACAGGTTTACTTACCACTGATACTGTGTATAAGTTCAACTACGGTTCATCTTCGCTTACAGCTCGATTCACCTAGTTTCCACTTATCTGCGCAGCAACTTCCGCCGCAAAATCCTCGTTCTTCTTCTCCAGGCCCTCGCCGGTCTCGAAGCGGACGAATCCTTTGATCGTGATCTTCGCAGCGTTTTCCTTTGCCACCTGGTCAATGTACTTGCTGACGACCTGCTTGCCGTCCTCCGCCTTTACATAGACCTGATCCAACAGACAGATCTCTTTCAGCTCCTTGTTGATGCGGCCCTTAATCATGCCGTCGATCACCTTCTCCGGCTTCTGGGACTCCTTCGGATCATTCATGATCTGTGCGCGAAGAATTTCCTCCTCGTGCGCAATGTACTCAGCGCTGATCTCGGAGCGGTTGGTGTACTGAGGCTTTAACGCCGCAACCTGCATTGCGATGTTCTTCGCCATCTCTTTCACCGCGTCATTGACGACATCGGTCTCAACATCCACGAGAACGCCGATCTTTCCGCCCATATGAAGATAGGAAGCGACAAAACCATTCTCCTCGACAACCTGCTCGAAACGGCGGATCTTTAAGTTCTCACCGATCACTGCGATCTGTCCGGCAAGCTCTTCGTTTACCGTCTTGGATGTGTCAAACTTCCAGGGCTCCGCCATGAATGCGTCGATATCCGCGGCAGTTGTATCCATCGCCTGCTCCGCAACCTGTGCCACATAGTTCTGGAACTTTTCGTTCTTTGCGACAAAATCTGTCTCGGAATTCACTTCAACAGCGACCGCCTTTTTCCCGCACTCGGTAACCTTCAGGGCAACGATACCCTCCGCTGCGATCCTGCCGGCCTTTTTCACAGCCTTCGCAAGACCCTTCTCACGCAGTACCTCAACGGCCTTGTCCATATCGCCGTCGGTCTCGGTCAGAGCCTTTTTGCAGTCCATCATACCGGCGCCGCTCATTGTACGTAACTCTTTTACCATTGCTGCTGTAATAGCCATATCTCAATCCTCCAAATAAACAATAGAATTTATTTACTCCTCTGCAGGCTCCTCGTACTCGGCCTCATCCTCATAATACTCAGCCTCATCCGCGATCTCACCCTGTTTGCCCTCGATCACAGCGTCCGCCATTGTGGAAACAATCAGCTTCACTGCGCGGATTGCATCGTCATTTCCGGGAATCACATAATCCAGCTCCTCCGGATCGCAGTTCGTATCAGCGATACCGATCAGGGTAATGCCCAGTGCATGAGCCTCCTGCACGCAGATGCGCTCCTTTTTCGGGTCCACGATGAAAATGGCATCCGGCAGTCTGGTCATATCCTTGACGCCGCCCAGGTTCTTCTCGAGCTTCTCCCACTGCTTTTTCAGCGCGATCACTTCCTTTTTCGGAAGAACATCAAACGTGCCGTCCACGGACATCCGCTCAATCTCTCTGAGACGCTCCACACGGCTGCGGATCGTCTTGAAGTTGGTCAGCATGCCGCCCAGCCATCTCTCATTTACATAATACATGCCACAGCGCTGTGCCTCTGCCGCGATGGAATCCTGCGCCTGCTTCTTGGTGCCGACAAAAAGGATCGTGCCTCCGTTTGCAACAAGATCTGCAACGGCATTGTAAGCCTCATCGATCTTGCCGACAGACTTCTGCAGATCGATGATGTAGATGCCGTTCCGCTCCGTGTAGATGTACGGAGCCATTTTCGGGTTCCATCTCCGTGTCTGGTGTCCGAAGTGAACACCTGCCTCCAGTAACTGTTTCATTGAAATAACGCTCATCTTTTTCCCTCCATGGTTGCGTCTTCCATGCGCATCCAACCCGCCGGCCCACTCCGGCACCGGAGCACCATACCGGTCAGTCCGCACATGTGATTAATTTGTATTTGCCTGAAAATAAAAAAATCCTCAAGCCAAAACAGTATAGCACAGAGGATAACGGGATTCAAGAGTTTTTTTACATCATTCTGCGATAATCCGAAATCCATCCGGAAATAAGCGATTCCCGGGCGGATTTCCAATCACAGGCAGCGGCCGCCGCCGAGGCAGACTTCCGATCCAGATAATACTCCGGCTGTTCCGCGGTTTCCGTCAGATGGGCAAGCGCATCCCGCATCACGGAGAAATTCAGCTCCATGCCGGACTCTTTCAGCGTATCGTCATCCTCGACATAATTCATCGCATACAGATACGCATCCCGGCTGTCCGGATTCTTATGAAGCGCGTAAGCCTTTGCAAAACACTCCGCCGCCTCCGGGAAGAAAAACAGCCTTGCATAGACCACGCCGAGATTGTGGCAGATATTTCCGCGGAGCTCCTCCGTCATCTGTCTGGCGTAAGGCTCCTCAAGCAGCTCCAGATAGATATAGGCCGCCTGCCGATACCGCCCCTCTTCCAGGAACAGATCGCCGCTCATTTTGCGCCGCTCCATCTTTGTCCGGCCCTTCATCTGCTCCAGCATGGCGCGAATCTGCTCCATCTCCCGCTTTGCATAGAGTCCGGACTCTGAAAAAATCAACTCCGCGCAGGCAAAGGCATCCCGCTTTGTCCGCAGAAGAACCCTGAGATCCGCCGCAAGCTTTGCTCTGCCGAGTTCCCGCTCCAGCCATCCGAACAGCTCCTCCCCCACCCACGAGGGATCGATGAGATACATGTTCGTCTCCATAAAAAAGCACAGCTCTTCCATGGAATACAGATGAACCGCTGTATTTTCATTGTAGAACGCATTTTCTGTTCTCTTGTCTTCAAGCAAACGAAGCATAGCTCACATTCCTCTTTCGTTAAAGTGAAAGCCGAAACTCCCACACCTTTCCGGTAGACTCATAAAGCTCCCCGAAGCCGTCATCCCACACCCGCAGCACGACCTCACTTCCCCCGGTCGGCAACGCCTGCACGCCCAGCCGGATGCTGTTCGGTGCGCGGTCCGGCAGATAATCCAGTGTAAAACGTTCAATCCTTGCGCTCATTCTCTGGCGAACCCGAATCCATGTCTCCAGCGTCGAATCGCCTTCATAGAGAAAATAATACGCCTCCGTCGGGGCAAACCAGTTTTCTCCCAGACGGGTCAGCCTCAGGAAGCAGGGTTCCGTCCCCTTCATGATTTTCAGGGAAAGCTCCCCCTGAAGCTTATACGGGCTGTCATAGTAATAGTTCCATCCTTCCGTAACGAAACTCCGGTATCCGGCATAACAGGCTCCCATTGTATAAATATTTTTCCCTTTGAAAACTCTCTTGTTCGGACCGATCACCCGCAGGGACTCCCGCATCCAATCGCCGTCAAAACCGTCGCCGATCAGAAAAACGCCTGACAGAATGCGTTTCGTGAAGGTTTCCCTCACCACATTCGCAAAAAACTCATCCTTTCCGTCCCCGTGCGCCAGAAGATACTCCGGCACCGTCCACTCCTTCTGAACGGATGTGACACGTTTTACGCTGCCGTATCCGTCCGAGTGAAGGATTGACGCGGTAATACGGTCCGCATGAAAATCAAACAGCGCCACGTCGTGGAGACAGACAGAGGACTCCTGATGATAGACATAGGCAAAAAAGCTCTCTGTGTAATCCATCAGCCGGAAATTCTGTTCCGGCACATCCAACTCTTTTCTGACATAAGAAAACAGCCCGACCGCCTCGTCTGTGACCGCCGGGATCGCGATGGACAGACACAGCGCCGGAGCCTCTTTCACATACTGTCCTTTAAACTGTAAAAGGCGGCGGAGAAACTGAACCAGCATATTGCGGTACGCGACATTTTCCGGGTCAAGGGAACGGATATACAATTGCGAAAAAAAGGTCCCATCCGTGCGGTTTTCCCGCTTGATTGCTTCATCCCCGTAAAAATAATTGCCCTGTCCGGTGCAGAAAACTGCAGTCGGGATCTGACAGCGCTCCTCCTCCGGGACGGTTGAGACGGTCTCCATCTCCTTCATGTCCTCGTGGAAGAATGTGATCATCGCTCGCTCCTGGTTCAGGTCAATTCCGGTAAACAGTTTCTTTTTTTGTGCCACGGTCTACTCCTTGATTGGTTGAAACAGCGCCTGCACCATATCACTCTGTTCGGCGTAGGCAAACTGTGCCTTTGTATCGGTTCGTTTCACATTTAAATGCCCGAGCATGCCATACCGGGTCTTTTCAAGCGACTCCTCCGCATCTGCCTCCCGGATACTCTCCCGCACGCGGACATTTCCCGCGAGATCCACGATGGAATATTCGCAGACCTCCCCCGGAATCACGCGCAGGGGGCAGGTATACAGTCCCGGCAGAACCTCCCGACAGACTTCGCGTTTCCCGTCTGAAAGCTCCACGAAATAACTCATTCCCGGCCTGTCCTGACAGGAAACCACCCGGATCCCCACCAGCAGATACCGGCGTCTGTCCGCCGTAGAAAGCTCGGAAAAAAACGGAAAATAATTCCCACGTAGCAGGTAAGCCTCAAACATCTGTGCGGCCAGCGCATCATACTGTGCTTCCCGATAGCAGAGGTGCATCCGCACGAACGCGGCAGTGCAATAGTCGTTCAACCGGCGTTTCTGCCGGATGCGGTCTCCGAGGCAGTGATACACGGCTCCGGAAAGCGGATAATCGTGCAGCATAAAACTCCGGCAGAGAACGCTGATATAAGCGAGAATCAGTTCCTCCGACTCCGGATCCTTTGCGAGAATCTGAAAAATCTTTTCATGGTTTTCTCCAAGATATCCGGTAAAAAGCATGCGGATCATCAGCTGCTGTGCCTGTGGCACAACCGGAAGATCCCGCTCGCGGGCGGCAATCACAAGGTCTGTCATCTCGTCGATGGAACCGGCCATTTTTTCCAAGCGCTCGCCGTTACTTAACGTCACGCCCGGAACCGGATTCTCCTCAGCCGAGGATGGAGCGTCAGCCTCCGCACCATAGAGATTGTTTCCGGGCAGCATCTTGCTGACGCGGCAGTCCTCCGCGGAGGTGTAGAGCTGTCCGTTTTTCCCCTCGTAGAGAATCACATAGGGGCGGTGATAAAGGTAAATATATGCATGGTCGCCGGTCAGAGGGATCCGCGTCAATGTCCGCTCCTCCCCTCCCTGCGCAACATGGACGGCGACAAACGGATTGGCGCCGATATGTACTTTATAACAGTTCTCCGCATTCTTCCGGACCTTCTCCCACTCCTGAACCGTCATCATCCGGCGAAGCTCCTCATAGATGACCGCCAGATCGTCATTCATATGGCCCTTTGCCAGTTCACTGACGGCAAAGTCCTTCACCATCGCCACATAGGCCGGCCAGTCGCGCTGCAGACGGTTTTTATTGCGGATGATGTAAGCGAAAAGCATCGCCTTTCTGCGGGAGGGCAGCGAGCTGTTCATCGAGAAATAGCGCACAACCTCCGGCGGAAGCTCCCCCATGGAACGGCTCCACGACAGCATAAACGCTTCGTAAAGCCCGGCGATCTTCAGGTGCTGCTCTACGCCGCGCTTAAACCACGGAAAGTAGGTCTCGCCGTAGCGGCTTGTATTGATCAGATAGACGCAGATGGTACGGACAAAGTTGTCATCGCGGAACTTTTTATGGCACTTGCTCAGCACAGAGAAATAGCTCCGGCTGAAGCTTCTCCTGCCCTGCGCCATCCCCTGTATGCGGAGCGCGAGCTCCTTGTTGACAAGGTTTTTCCTGGAGATCCAGCAGACCAGACGGAAATCGAAATTATCCTGACTGTTTAAAATCTCCGGATAGGCCAGAAGCACCTGCGCCGCCTCCAGATACAGGATGGGGCTCATGCTGTGGTAGTCCGACATATACTGGCGGATCCACTGGTATTTGCGCTGCGGATTGCGCTTCAGCGTCTCGTCCGTCTGCAGGACAATCCATGTCAGAATCGGATGACTCCGGTACTTTGTATAGATCGCACGGATCCTAGAATAAGCCTCCTCCCGGTTCATATCCGGATTTTTCAGCGTCATCAGGTACAGGTACATGGCGCCGAGCGGTGTCCGGGCGGTCTTTGTGTTCCGCGGGACAGAGAACATACGCTCCTCCATCCGGTCTGGATCTCCCGCTTTCCAGTAAATATAGGCCAGAAACAGGTTCAGCCAGCGTCCCTGGATTTCCGCCTGTTCCGCCTGCTGAATGATGCGGGCGGACTCCTGAATCCACTCACTCTCCGTCTTTTTCTTTATGCAGTACGAGAAAAAGCTTTTTTCCAGCAGATAGTAGCATCTGCGCTTTTTCCAGATATAGGAGTGCTCCTCCATATCGTCCTCAGAGACAAAGGAGAGGCGCATCTGATCCGGCTGTCTGCCCTTTGCGATGCAGGTGAGGACAAGCTGTTCTGTCCGAAAACCGTCATGCAGTGTGATCGTCGCGAAATTTTTCCCGCGGTGCATCTGCAGCGGATCAATCTGGAAATCAAACTCCGCGTGTTTTCCGATAAAATCAGACATCTGAAGGCGGTTTCTTTCGAGATGAATAAAGGGCTCCGCACAGGAAATCCGGATATCACAGTATCCCCATTCCGATTTGGAGACATCCACCGACGCGTGAATCGCCTTGTCCCGCACCGTATAGGTGCGCTTCGGCTGGCTGACGGAGAAAACGCACCGCTTTTTCCTGCCGGCAGCGATGAGAAACTCCTCCATCTCATGCGAAGTGCGGCGCTGGTATGTAACGGCGCGGTAGAGGAGCGTGTAATACTCCTCATTTTCATGAAAAATATTGCAGAAAAAACGGGAGGAAAAGACTTTCAACGCCTCATCCCAGTTCAGATTGCATAAATTGGTAAAATCATTGATGGTTTTAATCTTTCCGATGGAGGAGGAAAGATAATGACGGCTGATCCGGGCCCGGAACGGGAAAAGATACTCGCCGCAGCTGCTGGTCACGACGAAAATACCCTTCTGGGTCTCCCCCTCCGCAATCCGATCACCGGAGAATTCAAAGCGAATCTCCGCCATGTCAGAGTCAAACTCCTCCGTCAGGATGCGGACATTGGGATGCTCGCAGGTCACAATACCGCGAACCGGCTCATCCGTACTGCTTTTCAGGTGAAAGGAACCTGTGTATGTCTCGTTTTCGATAACAGGAAAATCAAGCTTCTCCTCCGTCAGGATGAGAGACGGGACGTCGTATTCAAATGTACCGCGGATGATATCCTGTATCTTTCGTCGCATAAAGCCCCTCTGTGATCCGTGCTTGCTTTTTACAGATTTACATACTATGATTAGTATATACTTTTTTGCGGAATCTTGCAACGAGGAAAGGAAATAACTGTAAACTTATTTTACACAGTTGTGAAGTACAATGAGAGAACATATCCGAAGCTTTGTCCGAAATTATGCGTATCAGATCAAAATGTCCGTAAAATGGATCGTCTTCGCCGTTCTTTCCGGCGTGGTCGTCGGTCTGGTCGGCGTGGCATTTTATTTCTGTATGAACATCGTAACCGGCTGCCGCGCCGCCCATCCGTGGCTGATCTTTCTGCTCCCGGCAGGCGGACTTCTCATCGTCTGGCTTTACCATGTGCTGCACGATGAAAAGGACACTGGGACAAATCTGGTCCTGTCAGCCATCCACTCCAACGATAAAATCCCGCTGCGGATGGCGCCGCTGATTTTTGTGTCCACGCTGATCACACATTTGTTCGGCGGCTCCGCCGGTCGGGAGGGCGCCGCTTTGCAGCTTGGCGGGAGCATCGGGAATGCCCTCGGGAAGCTGTTTCGCTTTGATGACAAGGATCAGCACATCATGATTATGTGCGGCATGAGCGCCGCTTTCTCCGCGCTGTTTGGAACTCCGCTTGCGGCCGCCGTCTTTTCGATGGAGGTGGTGAGCGTCGGAATCATGCATTACTCCGCACTGGTTCCCTGCGTCATTGCCTCACTGGTCGCGCACGGAATCGCCCTGTACTGCGGTGCAGCGCCGGAAACTTTTTCACTTGGAGTACTCCCCTCTTTCACGGTAAAAACAGCCGTCCTGATCGGAGTCCTCGCGATTCTCTGCGCCATGGTCAGCATCCTTTTCTGTATCATACTCCACAGCGCCGTCCGCTTTTACCGGCATTTTTTTAAGAATGCTTACCTCCGCGCCGCTGCGGGCGGGTGCATTGTCATCGTTCTGACGCTGCTTGTCGGAAACCAGAACTACAACGGCACCGGGA
>JAJPYF010000068.1 GCA_021205085.1 Clostridiales bacterium
TGGATATCATGTATGAGATTCCGAAGGATGATAACATCGGAAAAGTGACGATCACAAAGGCATACATAGAAAAAACCGGCGGCCCGCTGATTCAGATGCGCGGTCTGCCGAGCCTGGAGGATAAGAGCAGTGGCAGTCAGAATTGAGAACAGGACGTTTTATCTGGAGACAGAACACACACTCTACCAGATGAAAGCGGACAGCCGCGGGATTTTAAAGCATCTGTGGTACGGTGCGAAGACCGGCCAGGATATGGAGTATCTGCTGGATTATCCCGATGTGGGGTTTTCCGGGAACCCGTATGACGCGGGGGAGGACCGGACCTATTCTCTGGATACCATGCCGCTGGAGTATGCGGCGGAGGGGGTGGGGGACTACCGTATCCCTGCCGTCTCTGTCTGCCATGAGAACGGAAGCTGCGTGCTGGATCTGCGATACGAGAGCTGCCGGATTGTTCCGGGGAAATATTCCATCCCGGGGCTGCCGGCAGTTTATGCCGGGGAGAATGAGGCGCAGACGCTGGAGATCACGTTGCGGGATGCAGTGTCGGGTGTCTGCGTGATATTGAAGTACGGAGTGCTGCCGGAGTATGATGTGATCACGAGGAGCACGGTCATTGCAAACGGCGGGAAACAGCCGGTCACGGTCAACCGGGCGCACAGCCTCTGTCTGGATATTCCTTACGGACAGTGGGAGTGGATTCATTTTCACGGTCGGCATCTGCAGGAGAGAGTGCCGGAACGCCGTCCGCTGCTTCATGGGATCCAGCAGAGCTCCAGCGGGCGCGGAACCAGCAGCCACCAGCAGAACCCGACGGTGCTGCTGTGCCGGAAGGGGTGCACGGAGACCGACGGCGCATGTATCGGCGCTGCGCTTGTGTACAGCGGTTGTTTTCAGACGCAGATCGAGTATGATCAGTTAAACCAGACGCGCCTGGTCATGGGCATTCACCCGGAGCTGTTTTGCTGGGAGCTTGCGCCCGGAGAAAGCTTTTGCGCACCGGAGGTGATTCTGTCTTTGTCCGACACGGGGTTTGAGACATTGTCTCACCGGTTTCACCGGATCATCCGGGAACGTGTGTGCCGGGGAAAACATAAGCTGGCCGAGCGGCCGATCCTTATCAATAACTGGGAGGCGACCTATTTTAATTTTAATGAGGATAAGCTTCTGAAAATCGCGGAGGGCGCAGCCGGTCTGGGCGTGAATATGCTGGTGATGGACGACGGGTGGTTCGGCCGCCGCAATCACGACGATGTGAGTCTGGGCGACTGGAACGTGGACGCTGCCAAGCTGCCGAACGGGCTGGGAAGACTGGTGGAACGGGTCAATGCCATGGGAATGGACTTCGGTATCTGGTTTGAGCCGGAGATGATCTCGGAGGACAGTGAGCTCTACCGCACCCATCCGGAGTGGGCGCTTCGGATTCCCGAGCGGAATCCGGTAAGGGGAAGGCATCAGCTAGTGCTTGACATAACCCGCCCGGATGTGCGGGATTACCTTGTCGGCGCGGTGAGCCGTATTTTGCAGTCTGCGAATATTGCGTATGTAAAGTGGGATTTCAACCGGAGCGTCAGCGACTGGTACTCCGCGCTTCTCTCGGCGGAGAGGCAAAGGGAGCTACCGCATCGGTTTGTGCTGGGATTGTATGATATGCTGGAGCGGCTGACGCAGGCGTTCCCGAATGTGCTGTTTGAGGGGTGCTGCGGGGGCGGCGGCCGGTTTGACGCCGGGATTTTATATTATTGCCCGCAGATCTGGTGCAGCGACGACACGGACGCATATGAACGGACGCATATTCAGTACGGAACCTCCTTCTTTTACCCGGTCTCCTCTGTCGGGTCTCATGTCTCCGCCGTGCCGAACCATCAGACCGGACGGAGTATTCCGATCCGGGGCAGGGGCGTCACGGCAATGGCGGGCAGCTTCGGCTATGAGCTGGATGTAAACCGGCTGACCGAAGAGGAAAAAGAAGAGGTCAGGGCGCAGATTCGAGCCTTTAAAGAGTTCGGCCCGCTGATTCACAACGGAAAATATTTCCGCCTGAGCAATCCTTTTGAGGAAAATGTCGCAGCGTGGGCGTATGTATCCGAGGACGGGCGGCAGGTGCTGGTACAGGGGATGATTTTCCACGCGGAGCCGAATATGCTGCGCAGCCCGCTTTGCCTGCGCGGTCTGGAGCCGGGCAAGCGCTACCGTTCACGGGAGGACGGCGCGGTCTATACCGGCAGAGCCCTGATGGATGCGGGGATTCTCCTTCCGAAGGCGTGGGGCGACTATGTGCCGGTGGAGTGTTATCTGGAGGCAGTAGAGGAGTAAATCTGCAGATTTCATCATATTATTAAGGTAAGAACTGATACAGAGGCTGCCTTATGGCTGATGAGACGAACCATGCGCTCTGCCGCACCGCGATCTATTCCAATGATTACTATGATTTTATCATCGATTACCGGGGAGGATATCCCCGGGAGGATACCGCCTGCTTTCAGAAGGTCAGTGACCGTTTTGATGTGGTCTGTTATGACCGGTCGGCTTCCCCGGAGATGAGCCTGGAAACGTACCCGTATGCAATTATTCCGAAGTGTTACGCTCCGGCAGACCAGACGGCTTTGGAGACCGGCGGCATCCTGCGCCTGCAGAATCCGGCGGGGCTGGATCTGACCGGACAGGGTGTTCTCGTGGGATTTCTGGATACGGGGATTGAATATACCCATTCGGCGTTTCGCTATGCGGACGGGTCGACGCGGATCGCTGCGATCTGGGATCAGACAGAAAAGGACGGTGAACCGCCGGAGGGCTTTTCCTACGGCGCGTTTTACGGGAGGGAGATGATCGATGCTGCGCTTGCCTCCGAAAACCCGGCTGCGCTTGTCCCGACGGTTGATGCATATGGGCATGGCACATTTCTCGCGGGAGTTGCCTGCGGCAGTGCGGATGCTGCGGCTGATTTTACCGGTGCGGCGCCGATGGCAGAGCTGCTGGTTGTGAAGTGTAAGGAAGCGAAGCCGTACCTGCGGGAATATTATTTTGTGCCGGAGGATGTTCCCTGTTACCAGGAAAATGACCTGATGCTCGCACTGTCGTGGCTGCTGCACATGGCGGATCGTCTGCAAAAGCCGCTGGTTGTCTGCATCGGGATGGGAACGGCGATGGGAAATCACGCGGGAGAGGATGCCTTTTCCGCGTTTTGCGATGAGGTGGGGCGTCAGCGCCAGCGGGTTGTCGTGACCTGTGCCGGGAATGAGGCGAATGCGAGACATCACTATTTCCGGTCCGGTCTGGCAGAAAATGATACCGAAGCGGTTGAAATTTCCGTCGGGCAGGGAGTGACGGGATTCTCCATGGAGTGCTGGGCCGCGGTGCCGGAGATTTACCGGGTGACGGTGCTCTCTCCGACCGGAGAGCGGTTTGCCGCTGTCGGAGGCATGGCGGGAGGCCAGTCGCACCGCTTTCTTTTTGAACAGACAACGGTGACGGTGGAGTATGTTGTCGCAGGATTCGGGTTGGGCAGCCAGCTGATCTGCCTCCGGTTTTTTGCTCCGTGGCCGGGAATATGGACGCTGGAGCTGACCGCGGCACTGGCGATCGAGGGAGCGTTTCACTGCTGGCTTCCGCAGACGGGATTGATGAGTGGGGAAGTGTTTTTCCTTCAGCCGGACCCCGATACGACGATCCTGTCGCCCGGCATGTCCGCGGCGGCGGTCAGTGCGGGCGCCTGCCATACGGCGGGCGGCGGGATCTGGGCGGATTCCGGAAGGGGATACAGTGTTTCCGGGACGGTCAAGCCGGATATTCTCGCGCCGGGTGTGAATGTCTACGGGCCGGGGCTGCGGGGCGGATACACGGGACGGACCGGGACCAGCGTCAGTGCGGCGCTCACGGCAGGCGGATGCGCTCTGATTCTTCAGTGGGCAGTTCTGCGTCAGGGGATGGCATGGATGAACTCTACCGATTTGTCGAACCTTTTGATTCGGGGCGCGGTACGGAGTGCGGATCGGATTTATCCCAATCGGGCTTACGGATATGGACAGTTGGATGTGTATGGCGCCCTGGAGGCGCTGAGAGTATAGC
>JAJPYF010000073.1 GCA_021205085.1 Clostridiales bacterium
CTCAGGCCACTGATCGTGGACTCTATGCAGAACCCGCCCGCGAGCCCGGCAAGACTCCTCGGGATTAACCCCAGCAGATCCGTATAAACATGCGCCGCCGTGGTGGGGCTCGGACGTCCGGAAGTGTTGGCGCTCGGCGCCGCGATATAACCGCCGCCGGCCCGGATCAGCTCCAGCGCCACCGCATGGTTCGGCATGCGGACAGCCACAGTGTCCAATCCTCCGGTCGTCTCATAGGGAACCGCATCGCTCTTCTGAAAAATCATGGTCAGCGGCCCCGGCCAGAACGCATCCGCCAGCATCCGCGCCTGCGGCGGGAGCGCGCGGACAATCCGGTCAAGCGCACCGAAATCCGCGATATGGACGATCAGCGGATTATCCGAAGGACGCCCCTTCGCCGCATAAATACGGCGGGAACCTTCCGGCAGGAGCGCATCGGCTCCCAGTCCGTATACCGTCTCCGTTGGAAACGCGACCAGACCGCCGCTGCGAATAATGCCGGCTGCCACCTGAATCTTCTCTTTTTCCGGTTGTACTGCATTTATTTTTTCAATCTGTGTTACCATAACTGGGATTATATCATATTTCCAACACGGTGAATAGATTTTTTCTTGTCAACGGCAATAAGATAAAGTATACTGATTGCGAAAACTCATCCGAACAGGAGTTTTTGGAAAATGGAGGAAACACATGAACATTACGAAACAGTCCTTCGGTGTGACATCCGATGGCCAAAACGCTTATCTATACTGCATGAAAAATTCAGGCGGAGCCTATGTGTCCGTTACCAGCTTCGGATGCCGCATCGTGAGCATCTGTGTGCCGGACCGGGAGGGAAAGCTTCGCGATGTCTGCCTCGGTTATGATACATTGGCAGAATACGAACAGGATACCGCCAGTTTCGGCGCCGTCGTCGGCCGCCATGCAAATCGCATCGCGAAGGGAGAATTCTCCCTGAACGGTCAGACCTATTCCCTGGCCGTCAACAACGGCCCGAACCATCTTCACGGCGGGCTGCGGGGATTTCACTACTATAACTGGGACTCCTGCATCGAGGGCAATACCGTCCGCTTTACCCGCGTATCGCCGGACGGCGAGGAGGGCTATCCCGGCACGCTGACCATGAATGTCACCTACAGCTGGGGCGAGGATAACGAGCTCTCCATCCTCTATGAGGCAAGGACGGATCAGGACACGGTTTTCAACACAACCAACCACGCTTACTTTAATCTGGACGGAGAAAATGCAGACACGGTCTTAAACCATCTGCTCATGATCAACGCGTCGCAGTTCACTGAGACGGATGAGAATGACCTGACCACCGGAAGGATTCTGGATGTGGCGGGAACGCCGATGGATTTCACCACGGCCAAGCCCATCGGGAAGGATATCCGCGCGGACTATTACCAGCTTCGCCACAGCCGGACCTATGACCACAACTTTGTGCTCTCCGGCTCCGGGCTCACCGAGGCGGCCGTTCTCTCCTCCCCGCAGTCCGGCATCCGGATGACCTGCTTCACGGACCAGCCGGGCATGCAGCTCTATGTGCCTGCCGGTTCTCCGGCCGCGCACGGCAAAAAAGGCCGCTGTTACCCGGCCTATGGGAGTGTTTGCTTAGAAACGCAGCATTTCCCCAATGCCACCAGCCACCCGGACTTTCCCTCTGTCATCCTGACACCGGGACAGCCCTTTAAATCCAAGACCATCTACCATTTTTCCAGTGTGTCCTGACGCCTGACGCAGGGCAAACACAAAAAGGAGCATTCTATGTCACAGGAACATTATTTAGCCGCACAGAAGCTTGGGCGAAAAGAAATGCAGGCAAGAGCCGCCCTGTCACAGCCGGATACCCTGCCTGCCCTGGATATCATTCTGGAAGATGTCGAAATACGCGGGGAGGTTCCTCTCGGCCTGATCGATATTCCGACCGATCTGATCGTGGGAACCAAGACAAGAGGGCGTATGAACTCCTTTGCCCCGAACTTTATGCCGATCATGGATGAGGACACGGAGTTCGCCATGAAATGGATGAACCTGTGCGCCTCCCATCTGCGGGAAGGCATCCGCGACCCCATCATCGCCTATGAGTACCTGAACCATTACTATGTTTTGGAGGGAAATAAACGTGTCAGCGTCCTGAAATACTATGACGCTCCCAGTGTTCCCGCTTATGTAACCCGGATCATTCCCGCATGGAAGGACACCCCCGAGATCCGGATCTACTATGAGTTTCTCGATTTTTACAACGAAACCAACATCAACTACCTCGAATTCACCCATGAGGGCAGCTTCCGGAGGCTCTGCCGCCTGACCGGCCACAGACGCAATGAGCGGTGGTCCATGGATGACCGGATCGATTTCCGTTCCTGTTACAACCGTTTTGCCGAGGCATTCCGCGATCTGGGCGGCGACAGGCTTTCCTGCACCGCCGGCGACGCACTTCTCTCCTATATGTATGTCTTCGGCTATGAGTCGATGAAAGAGGAAAGCCCGGCCGACCTCCACAAAAACCTCAAACGGGTCTGGGAGGAGATTGAGATCAGCCAGAGCGATGAGGAGCCGGAACAGAAGACAGATCTGAAGCCGGATCCGACCCCCGATGCCAAAAAGAATCTGCTCTCCCAGATTCTGACGGGCTCCACGGGCTCCGCGAAGACGGTAAAAATCGCCTTCATCCACGCAAAATCCACGGAGACCTCCAGCTGGACATATGCGCATGAGCTCGGCCGCATGTATCTGAACGATGCATTTCACGGGCGGATTGAAACCACAGCATACGAAAACAATGCGACCGCGGAGGACGCCGCAAAAGCCATTGAACAGGCAATCTCCGACGGCAACACGATCCTTTTTACCACGAGCCCGATCTTTCTCTCCGCCAGCATCAAGGCGGCGGTAGACCACCCGGAGGTAAAGATTCTGAATTGTTCGCTGAACACGGCGCACAAGTATATCCGCACATACTATGCCCGGATCTTTGAGGCGAAGCTCCTGAACGGTGTTCTCGCCGGCATCATGACCGATACGGATAAAATCGGCTATATCGCGGACTACCCGATCACCAGCATGGCGGCAAACATCAATGCCTTTGCCATCGGCGTGAAGATGGTGAACCCGCGGGCGCGGGTACTTCTGGAATGGTCTACCCTGAAAGAAAATCAGGGGATCGATCTGACAGAAAAGCTGTATAATATGGGCGCAACCTATATCTCCCATCTGGATATGATCGTTCCGCAGCACGCCAACCGGCGCTTCGGCCTCTACCGCGTCAACGGAGAACGGCCGGTCAACCTCGCCATGCCGGTGCTGGACTGGGGCAGATTCTATGAGCGCATCATCCGGAATATCCTGCACGGAACATGGAATGCAGACGGGAAAACAGAGGGGAACAAGGCTGTAAGCTACTTCTGGGGCATGTCCTCCGGCGTGGTGGATGTGGAGTGGTCTCCCTCCATCCCCTCCGAGACCCGGAATCTTCTGGAAACCCTGAAGCGCTCCATCATGCGGTATGATTTTAAGCCCTTCAGCGGCATCCTCCACTCCCAGGAGGGCGTGATACAGTCTGATCCGGACAGCCATATGTCGCTGCCCGAAATCATCGGCATGGACTGGCTGGCGGACAATGTGGACGGATTTATCCCCACCGCCAAGGATCTGATGCCCGAGATCGAGACACAGAGCGTTGTGCGCCAGGAAGGAATCCGCAAGGAGGACGATCCCGAATGAAAATTATGGCTATTGCCGACAGGGAATCGCCGGCGCTCTGGAACCACTACAACGAAAATCGTCTGACCGATACGGACCTTATCGTCTCCTGCGGGGATCTCGATCCCCGCTATCTGTCCTTTCTGGTCACATTTGCCAATGTCCCCGTTCTCTATGTACACGGGAACCACGACCATTGTTATGACCGGATCGCACCGGATGGCTGCATCTGCATCGACGACCGTGTCTTCCTCTACAACGGTGTGCGTTTCCTCGGTCTGGGAGGCTGTGTCCCCTACAAGGAGGGCGCCTACATGTATACCGAGGCTCAGATGAAGCGCCGGATCCGCAAGGTAGCACTCCAGATCCGCCGGTACGGAGGCTTCGATGTGCTGGTCACCCATGCGCCCCTGCGGGGCATCGGCGACGCAGATGACGCGCCCCACCGGGGTTATGAAGCCTTTTTCCCGCTGCTGGAAAAATATCGTCCTGCCTACATGCTTCACGGGCATGTACACATGCAGTATGATTACACACTGAAGTGGGAAAATTCCTATCTGGATACGAAGATCATCAACGCGTATGAAAAATATTTTTTAGAGATCTGAGCCCTGCCCCAGATACTTCCGGATTCCCTCGCAGATCGCCTGTGCCGCCTTTTCCTGATAATCCTCCTCGGACAACAGAGCCTCCTCCCTTGCATTCGACAGAAATCCGCACTCTACGATCACGGTGGGAACGGAGGTCTTTTTTAGGATGTAATAGCTCGTATTTGCTTTCGCTGCACGGGTGTTGGACGGATCCAGATTCTCGATCAGGCTCTCCTGCAAAATCCCGGCCAGAGCCGCGCCCTCATCCGAATCCGCGTAATAAAAAACCTGCGCGCCGCTGACAGAGCTGTCCGTATAACTGTTCTGGTGAATACTGACCGCCAGGGCCGCCTGCGCTTCTTCAATAATCTCCACCCGACGTTTCAAATCCGACACCTTCACGCTCTGCGCATCGCTTTCCGCAAGGCTGACATCCTCCGTGCGCGTCATCACCACCCGGATTCCCTCCTCCTCCAGATATTCCCGCAGCTTCAATGAGATCTCCAGATTCAGATCTTTTTCGTTGATACCGGACACACCCACCTTCCCCGGATCATCCGCGCCGTGTCCCGGATCGATCACTACAACCGTCGCGGCTGTCTTTGCCTTCATACTCATCACATACTCGGCTGACCGCGGCGCCACAAGGATCGCTGCGGCGATCAGGACAACCGCCATCACCAATTCCGCTTTTTCCCTCAAAAAAACTCCCATATCATGCCAAACCGATTTGTACATGATATGAGAGTTTTTTTCATTCTATACACGCCAATCAGGCGAAATGATCACTGCAGGTACTCCGCGATCGTATTCCAGACGGTGTTTTTTTCGAATCCGAGCTTCCAGAACGATGCCCCTGCAAGCCCGTAGGACTGCCGCACCTTCAGCTTCTCGGCAATGGAATTCTGATCCTCCAGCCAGACCTTGTAGGTGCTTCCGTCATACTCATACTCGGCATAATACTGCCCGCAATCCTCCAGCCACTCATAGACCGCCCCGTTTGCCGCGACCCGCGCCTCCGCCTCGCTCATGCCGAGCGCCTCGCTCGTGACGGTATAGCTGCCGTCATCCGTCCCCTCCTCCGGCGTCAGCTTCCACAGCCGGGTATAGAAAGGAATGCCGAGAATCAGTTGATCAGCAGAAACCTCCTCCAGCGTATCCTCCACTGCCTGTGTCACAAAACTCAGGGAGGCCACCGATCCCTCGTCCGAGCCGTTATAATGCTCATCGTAAGCCATCAGGACAATATAGTCCGCAAACACCGCCTGCTCCTCCCTGTTATAAAACAGATTGTAGGACGCCGGCGCGTAATTGTCGACAGAGAGGACAATCCCGTTGCTCTCGCACTTCAGGGACAGCTCCCGGATAAACTGGAGAAAACCGGTTCCGGCCTCGCCCTCCAGACTCTCAAAATCGACATTGATGCCGTCCAGGTCATATTTGACAGCCTCTGAAATAAGATTGTTTACCAGCGCGTCCCTGGCGGATGTCACGCTCAGAACCTGTGTCGTATCCACTTCGGAATTTTCCAGATTGCTGATCAGTGCCCAGACCTCCACGCCCTGTTCATGGCAGTAAGTCACATAGTCTGCGCTTGCCAGCGAAGCGATGCCGCCGGAATTATCGTTCAGATAAAACCATGTGGGTGAGATCACATTGACCCCCGTTGTGGCAGACAATACAGAGGAAACGGAGGAATTCGACTCCTGCGTCGTCACCTGATGCCACGCCATATTGATCGTATAATCTCTGGAAATCCGCGTGTATACCGGCTCCTCATAGCTGCTGGCATACATCTCCGTCTGCTCGTCCCCCAGTGCGCTCAGCTTGATATACCCGATCAGACCGTCCTCCGTACAGACCTGCGCCCATGAATCCAGCTCCTCAAGGATCATAACGCGGTCTCCCTTCTCCAGCTCCGTGAGGATGCTGCTCTTGATGCCGCCGAGCTCACGCAGCTGTGTGCTGTGCTTTACGGCGGTATACTCCACCTCACCCCATATGTCAGAGATTACAACGCGGTTCGGATCCTCATAATACTCCCAGCGAATATCCGTATACTGTGTCACAAAAGAAAGAGACAGATACATCTGTCCGTCCAGAACACGGACGACGGTGTACTCCGCCGTGCGGCTCTCCTTCGCAACAGTATACTGTGCCGTCTCCGCGGCGGCCTCCACAATCCCCTCCGGCAGTGTGTACCGCAAAATCTGCTCTGTACTGTCCCAGTAAAACCTTGCATTTAAATAAGAATGGAGGACATCATAGGGAATGTAAACCTCCCCGTCCAGATAAAGACCCTTCTCCTCCAGGATCCCATTATCATATGAAATCAGGACATCCTCCTCCGTCTCAAGCCCATAGTAGGAAGCGTAGTCCGTCGTCTCCTTTGACGGGGAATACTTTCTGACCACCGTGGTCAGCATCGTAATGCCCGCGATGACAACCGCCAGCAAAATCACCGCCAGAATAAGAAAGACCTTCTGCCTGTACTGCTTTCTGCTCTTTTGTGAAGCCATTCTTCCTCCTCCTGTGGCAGGCACGGCATCCCCGCCGCCTGTCTCCTTTGTACAGTATACATGAATTTACCGTTCACTGCAAACCCTTTTATCAACAATACGCGGCCGGCAGAGTCCTGTGCCGGCCGCATACCGATGTCCGGTAATCACATGGCTTATGATCCCGTAATTTTATCAAATCGTACTTCCCTTAATTCTCCCGCACGAAAAACATAGTCTCTCATGTAGGAAATCCCTTCTCTTACCCTGACAGCATTCATCACATCGGCCGGATCGCTGGGGCAGCCCTCCAGCCAGATTGAAATTCCCTGCTGCTCATAGTTCTGCAGTTCCACCATCAGAGCATAACCATTATTATGCTTTTTTTTGCATATTACCACCCCTTTGTAACCAAAACGGAAGCTTATTTCGTGATATACAGAATCCGTTCTGTGTCTGCGGGCAGGTTCTCCGGTAAACTGAAATCTTTTATCGTATCTTTGTACCTTCCTTTCGTAAGAATTATGAAAAAATAAAAAGAGCACCTGCCTGCCGGAAAAATACCTCTCCCCTCCTTTCTTCTTTTTGTCAGCTTTTCCATTGATTTCTCATATACTGACAAAAAGGATATAGACAGAGCGTTCGTTTCACAGGACAGATACCCCCATACTTCTGCTGTGTAAATCATAAAATCTCGGAAATACTATACGATGACCCATCAGGATCACTGGAATGTCACAGAAGATATATCATCTTCTAAACTTACCGCAAATGCAAAATCCAAATGTACGAAATGTACTGCAAATGATATTGCGGTAATGAATATGTAACCTGTCCGTCTGAAACGGAATACTCATGTATCCTTTATATCACAGGGTCAAAAAGATTTCAACTATTTTTATTGCTATTCGACAGATTTTTTGTTATTATGTTAGCCAGTTAAGGAAGTGATACCATGAAGATCGAAAAATTAAATGAACAGCAGATTCGCTGCACCCTCACCAAAGAGGATCTGGCGGAACGCCATATCAAGCTGAGTGAGCTGGCCTACGGCACTGAGAAGACAAGGGCGCTTTTTCAGGACATGATGGAGCAGGCTTCCATTGATTTCGGATTCGAAGCAGAAGATATTCCGCTCATGGTAGAAGCCATTCCGCTTTCCGCGGAAAAGATCGTACTGATCATCACCAAGGTAGAATCGCCGGATGAGCTGGACACCCGCTTTTCGGAGTTTTCTCATTTTTTCAGCGACGAGGAGCCGGATGAGGAGGAAAGCGATACTCCGGAGTCCTCTCCGCACATTCCGGATGAGCTGGCCGGTCTCCTGAACCAGCTGAGGCAGGAGATCACGAATGCCGTTGCGAAACAGGCGCCTCCCGCAAAGGAGCTCCCCGCCGATCAGGTCTGCCTCTTCGCCTTCACGGATACGGAGGCCGCGATTCAGGCCTGTCAGACAGCGGCCGGCGCATACAGAGGAGAGAGCGCGCTCTACCGGGATCCCCGGACCAACGAGTATCTCCTCTTCCTGCATCAGCAGCCGCACACAGCCATGGAGTTTGGCCGGATTATCATGACTATGTCTGCTTTTCTTGAAAAAAGGCGGTGTCTGCCCGCCACCGAGGCGTTTTGCCGGGAGCACGGCAGGACAATCCTCACAGGGAAGGCTGTCCATATGCTGGCGAAGATCTGATGTCTTATTTTAAACGAAAAATCCCCCGCTGTCTCAATACTGACGGCGGGGGATACTTTATTCTGTGACAGCGGTTATTCCACCACCGCGTTCAGGCGGGCAACCAGCTCGTCCGCCTCCAGCCCATGCACCATGGCGGCTTCGCCGATCGTCTCCATCTGAGAAGACGGGCAGCCGAGGCAATGCATACCGATTCCGAATAATACTTCTGCGATATCATCGATATGCTCCTGATCGCGAAGCAGCTCGCCGATCATTGTGTCCTTGGTAATCTGTGCCATACGAGCTTCCTCCTTCCATATTGCTATGCGTAGTATAATACCATTTTTCCGGGAATGCAAACTTTTTATGCTTTTTTAAAGGTTTTAAAAACCTCATAGATCGCCGGAGCGGCTTTTTTAATATTCACCGGCTTCATCTCCCGGTTCAGAAAACAATGGGAGCTGCGGCCCGTCGCGTGAAGCACTGTCCCGTCCATACTGGTGATCCGGTAGGACACAAAAAACCGCAGGCCGTCGAACTTTTCCATCTCGGCAATGATCTTCACGGTCTCGCCGTACCGGGTGGCTGCGCGGTATTCACAGGACGCACTGAGCACCGGTATGATGACGCCCTCCTCCTCCATGCCGCCGTAGGCGAGCCCGAGTTTGTCAAGATAATCAAGCCGGACCTCCTCCATCCAGCGGATGTAATTGGAATGATGGACGATGCGCATGGCATCCGTCTCGTAATACTGCACGGTGTGCATGTATGTATGGGTTCTCGGTATCTCCTTTGGACTATTCAACAAAATCCCTCCCTCTCACATAATTCCAGCGCGGACGCGATCACCGCATCCATATCATAATATTTGTACTCCCCGAGGCGGCCGCCGAAGACAACCCGCGTCTCCTGGTCAGCCAGCTTTCGGTATTCCGCATAAAGTGCGGCGTTTTTCTCATCGTTGACCGGATAATACGGCTCATCGCCGGGCTTCCACTCCGAACTGTACTCCCGGCTGATCACGGTTTGCGGAAGAACCGCCCCTGTCTCATCCCGGCCGAATTCAAACCATTTGTGCTCAATGATCCGCGTCCACGGAGTCTCCCGATCCGTGTAGTTGATAACCGCATTGCCCTGAAAATTCTCCTGATCAAGCACTTCCGTCTCAAACCGCACCGACCGGTACTCCAGATACCCCAGACGATAGCTGAAATAGGCGTCGATCGGTCCCGTATAAACCACCCGGTCCGCCAGCGCATCCAGCGCGTCCTTCTCTTTCAGGTAATCTGTGTTCAGCCGGACATCAATTCCCTCCAGCATCCGCTGCACCAGTCCGGTATATCCCCCGATGGGAATTCCCTGATACCGCGCATCAAAATAATTGTTGTCGAACGTAAACCGTACCGGCAAACGCCGGACGATAAAAGCAGGAAGCTCCCTGCAGTCCCGGCCCCACTGTTTCTCGGTATACCCTTTGACCAGCTTCTCGTAAATATCGGTACCCACCAGACGAATGGCCTGCTCCTCGAGATTGCGCGGCTCGCCGATCCCTGCTGCCCGCCGCTGCTCCTCGATCTTTGCTGCTGCCTCCTCCGGCGTCGTCACACCCCACATACTGGAAAACGTATACATATTAAACGGAAGCGAGTACAGTTCGCCCCGGTAATTCGCCACCGGAGAGTTCGTGTACCGGTTAAACTCCGCAAAGGAAGTCACATAATCCCAGACCTTTTTGTTGTTTGTATGGAAAATATGCGCGCCGTACCGATGCACATTCACCCCGGCCACCTGCTCCGTATAGACATTGCCCGCGATATGCGGCCGTCTGTCAATGACCAGAACAGACTTCCCGGCCTGCGCCGCCTGCCGTGCAAAGACAGCCCCGTACAAACCGGCGCCCACCACCAGAAAATCATACTTCATATATCGATGCTACCGTCCTTTCCTCCAGCTTATTATCAAGAGTATAACATCCTTTTCAGAGGTTGAAAACCTCGAATTTTCAGCCGCCCATGCGGATCCGGTCAGCCACCATCGCAATAAACTCCGAATTGGTAGGACGGCCTCTGTTGCTCGAGACAGTATAGCCGAAGATTTCTTCCATCGTCTCCGGATTGCCCCGATCCCACGCTGTCTCAATAGCATGCCGGATTGCCCGCTCCACACGGCACGCCGTCGTCTGATACCGTCCGGCTATTGTCGGATAGAGCATACCCGTTACTCGATGGATCATCTGCAGATCCGCCAGCGACAAAAGAATTGCTTCCCTGAGATACCCGTATCCCCTGATATGAGCCGGGACACCCAGCTCGCGCAGCAGCCTCGTAACCTCCTGCACAGTCCGGCGGTCGTAATCCGTTGGTCCGTCATAAAACACTTCGAAATTCATTTCCATCACTCATCTCTCCCTTTGCGCTTTACATAAATTTTACTCAACGCACGGTCAATCGTATCATATCCGGCCACCCAATCCTACCTCCTCGCATGCACCATTTTACACAAAAATTTCATATTGAAAAACTTGCAACATTCCAATTGCGTGATATAATGTCCGTACAAGGGCAGAGAAAAATGGGTAAGACAACAGATGGGCATGCTTGCATGCACAAATGTTGAATTACCCATTTGACGAGCGCAAGCGAACGAGGAAAACCGGAGGTTTTTCGAGTCTCTGCCCGCAGCCCAAGAACAAAAGAGGTACCTTATGAAAGAAGCAAAAAGAGGCAGCTGGCTGAAGCACCTGGATTTCATGATCCTTGATATCCTGCTGATCGAATGTGCCTACCTGCTGTCCTATGAGATCTGCCAGCCGCAAATGTTCCTGGCCGGCCGCATCTCTCTCTATATATATGCAGACATTGTCCTGATCGTAACCGATGTATGTTATGTCATCCTCCGGCCGGTCTACAAAAATATTATCAAGCGGAATATTTTCCACGAAGTCCGCTCCGTGCTCCTCCACAGTATCGTACTGTGGCTGGTCATGATCTCCTCCCTGTATATGACACAGCTGGCTTTTCTGTTCTCCCGTTCTATGATGGGTGTCTTTATCCTGCTGTGCTTCTCCTTCATGCTGATCGGGAGGGTGGCATGGAAGGCATTTCTCCGGACACAGATCGTAAAGGGGAAACGTCAGGCCAACATGCTGCTGATCTCCGAGCGGGAGCATGCGGCTTACATTATCCGCCGTTTCCGCCAGCGCGTGTACAACGGCTTTAACCTGAGCGGCCTCGCTGTCATGGATGAGGATATCGTCGGGCAAAAGATAGAGGGGATTCCTGTGATCTGCGGCAGGGACAACCTGCTGGATTATGTCAAGGAACAGGTCATTGACGAGGTGATCCTCGACCTTCCCGGAGGCGGAAGGGAAAACCAGTCTCTGGTCTACGGCCTGCTGAACATGGGCGTCGTTGTCCATATGACGATGGACTATGACGCAGACGCTTTCCCGAATATCGAAATCGAGCGGCTGGGCGGCTTCACCGTCCTGACCACCAGTATCAACACGATCAGCCGCAGTCATCTCGCAATCAAGCGCATGATTGACATTGTCGCCGGTCTGGTCGGGACAGCGATTACCGGCGTACTCTTCCTGATTCTGGCTCCGATGATCTACCGGGCTTCCCCCGGTCCGATCTTTTATGCACAGGAGCGGATCGGCAAAAACGGGCGGTGTTTTCGCATGTACAAATTCCGCTCCATGTATCTGGACGCCGATGCACAAAAGGCAGCGCTTCTGAACCAAAACGAGATGCAGGGACCGATGTTTAAAATCGACAACGACCCCCGCATTATCGGCAGCGAAAAAGGACCCGGAAAGGGGATTGGAAACTGGATTCGCAAAACCAGCATCGACGAGTTTCCGCAGTTTATCAACATCCTGAAGGGGGATATGAGCCTGGTCGGCACCCGCCCTCCGACGGTCGAAGAGTTTGAGCAGTATGATTATCATCACAAGGTTCGATTGAGCATGAAACCGGGGCTTACCGGTCTCTGGCAGGTAAACGGGAGAAATGAGATCACTGATTTTGAACAGATTGTCCGGATGGACGCATCCTACATCGAACACTGGTCTCTTCTGCTGGATTTCAAACTGATACTGAAAACGATCCCTGTTGTCCTCGGGAAAAAGGGAGCATAAAAAGAGCGCCGACGGCGCTCTTTTTCATTCGAACCATATAATTTACAGATCTTTAAAATGAAACTGCTTTGCCCCGGAAGCATAGTCCGCTACGACCTGCCCCTGTCCGTAAAGCTTGTATTTACAGCTCAAAAGCCCCTCCAGACCAACCGGTCCTCTGGCATGAATCTTCCCCGTACTGATCCCCACCTCTGCTCCGAAACCGTAACGATATCCGTCCGCAAAGCGGGTGGAGCAGTTCTGATAAACGCCGGCGGAATCCACCAGCGCCATAAAGCGCTCCGCCGTCCCGGCATTTTCCGTCACGATACAATCCGTGTGATGCGAGCCGTAGCGATTGATATGGTCAATCGCCTCCTGCACATCGTCCACTGTTTTCACGGAGAGAATATAGTCCAGATACTCGCTCGTATCATCTGCCTCCGTCGCCGGCTCACAGTCAATAATCCCGGCAATCTCACGGCTTCCGCGAATCTCAACCTCCCGCTCATCCAGAGCCTCCTTGAGCCGCGGCATCAGCGCCTGCGCAACATCTCTGTGGACCAGCAGGGTCTCCACCGTATTGCAGGCCGAAACATACTGTGTTTTCGCGTCAAAAATGACAGGCACTGCCTTATCCAGATCCGCATCCTTATCCACATAAATATGACAAATGCCGTCCGCATGTCCCATCACCGGAATCTTCGTGTGATCCATGATATAACGGACAAAGGCATTGGAGCCACGCGGGATCAACAGATCCACGGACTCATGACAGTCCAGAAGCTCATTGATCTCGGACCGCGCCTCCAGCTGCATCATGCAATGCTCCGGAAGTCCCGCCGACAGTACCGCATCATAGATAATTTCAAACAGCTTCCGGTTCGTCCGGAGCGCCTCGCTGCCGCCCTTTAACACGACACAATTTCCGCTCTTAATGCAGAGCGCGGAAATCTGAACCAGCGCATCCGGCCTCGCCTCAAAAATCACGCCGATCACACCGATGGGACACGACACTCTCTCCAGAATCAGCCCCTCATCCAGCTCCCGTTTCAGCTGTGTCTGAAACAGCGGATCCGGCATACGAATCAGATCCTCAATTCCCGCAACGACATCCCTGAGCTTTCCCTCGTCAAACTTTAACCGTTTCAGAATCGGTCCCGCCACGCCGTCGGCGGCAGCCTGCTCCATATCCTCCCGGTTCGCCTCAAAAATCTTATCCTGCTGAGCCAGAAGCGCATCTCCGACCGCGCGCAGCGCCCGGTTTCGCATCTCACCCGTGCTCGCCGCCAGCGTCGGGGCAGCCATCTTTACGCGCCTCAGTTCCTCCTGTATCACCATAACCAAATCTCCTTCCTGACCCTGTTTCATCGTTCACCAAGCATATTCCGCTCATGATCGCATTTCATCACTCGTCAAATACATGCCAGCATGTATTTTCCTCGTTTGCACTCATTATATCAACGTAGGCGGGATATGCACAGAAAACACTTCATGAGGGGACTTTTTTGTCCCCGTTGAAGTCGTTTTTGGGCATATCCCTCTTATCCCTATTATATGATTCTGCCTCACAATTTAAAGCGATACCCCACGCCCCAGATCGTCTCAATATACTGCGGGTGCGCCGTATCAAACTCAATCTTTTCCCGTATTTTCTTGATATGCACCGTCACGGTCGCGATATCCCCGATTGACTCCATATTCCAGATTTTGGAAAAGAGCTCATCCTTTGAAAAGACATGGTTCGGATTCTGCGCGAGGAAGGTCAGCAAATCAAACTCCTTCGTCGTAAACTGCTTTTCCTCATCGTTGACCCACACCCGGCGGGCTGTCTTGTCGATGCGGATTCCCCGAATCTCAATGATGTCGTTCTCCTGCGCATTGCTGCCGATCAGACGATCGTAGCGCGCCAGATGTGCTTTCACCCTCGCCACAAGCTCGCTGGGCGAGAACGGCTTCGTCACATAATCGTCTGCGCCGAGACCCAGTCCCCGTATCTTGTCGATATCGTCCTTCTTCGCGGACACCATGAGAATCGGAATGTTTTTGGTTTCCCGGATCCTCCTGCAGATCTCAAAGCCGTCCGTTCCGGGGAGCATCAGGTCCAGAATGTACATGTCGAAGTTCTCGCTCAGCGCACGCTCCAGACCGCGGGTACCGTCATACTCCAGCTCCACCTCAAATCCGGAAAGCTCCAGATAATCTTTCTCCAGATCGGCGATTGTCTCCTCGTCTTCGATAATTAAAATCTTGCTCATTTTGGTACCTCCTGATATTTACGCAACACAAAGTACATAATCGTACCTGCGTTGAGCTTACTCGTAGCCCATATCTTCCCGCCATGGTCCTCTATGATCTTCTTTACGATGGAAAGTCCGATCCCACTGCCGCCCGTAGCAGAATTCCGGGACGCGTCGGTCCGGTAAAAACGGTCGAAGATATACGGGAGATCTCTGGCATCGATTCCCTTTCCGTTGTCCTCGATCTCCACTTGAATAAAGTCTCCCACATCCTTGATACGGATCGAGATCTGCCCCTTCCGCGTATCCATATATTTGATCGCGTTATTGACGATGTTGTTGATAACCCGCATCAACTGCTCCGGATCTGCGATGATGACCGTATGCGGATCCGCATAGTTGAGGTAGGACAAACCGATTCCCTTTGTCTCCAGATCCAGTCCGATCTCATCGATACAGTCAGCAAAATAGGCGGAGACATTGATTTTATTAAAGTTATACGGGATGCGGTTCGTATCAATCTTTGCATACAGCGTCAGCTCATTAATAAGGCGATCCATCTCATTCGCCTTGTTGTAGATGGTCCTCAGGTACCGCTCCATCTTCTCGGGGGTGTCCGCCACGCCGTCCAGTATTCCCTCCGAGTACCCCTTCACCGCCGTGATCGGCGTCTTTAAATCATGTGCGATGTTGCTGATCAGCGCCTTATTCTCCTTCTCCGTGGACATCTTCTCCTCGGTGGACTCCTTCAGGCGCTTTCTCATCTCCTCGAAGTTTCGGCACAGGTCGCCCATCTCATCTGCTTCGTCGTAGTCGATGGTAAAGTCCAGATTCCCCTCTTTGATGTTCGTTGTGGCAACCTGAAGCTTCTTGATCGGCGTCATCGTGCCCCGGTAAATCCATATCGTCATCAGACCGGCTGTCAGCGCAAGGATCAGAATCGCGGAGACGGCAAACTCCACAATCATCTGGCGAACCCTCGGCAAAATGCTGACGGAGGAAGTGATAATGTAAATGCTTCCCTGCGCATCGTCCGTGCAGACAAAATCCACCTGCTTGATCAGATACTGTGTGTCCCCGCTGACAAAATATCCGACCCGGTCGGAATCATCCGCGTCCCCGTAGGCCGGTAGGTTCTCTTCCCACTCTTCGTTGGTCCAGCTGTCCTCACCCTGATATCCGTTGTAGATGACAATGCCGTCTTTGCTGAAAATCAGAAAAGAACTTTTCTCCACAAGAGAAGCGTTCTCCTCCTCCATCCACTCCTCGCTTTCCAGCCGCGCCGGATCTGTTCTGGAGAGATTCAGGATCTCCGTGTAATCGCTCTCCGTATACCGGTTCATAACCTGAAGCGTACCGGAGAAAATATCATAGGTGCTCTGGCTCCCCGCCTCCATCCTGGACTGAAGCATATAAACCCCCGATGCCAGTGCGCACATCAGGCTGACAGGGAGAATGATAAGAATACAAAACGCGATAATCAGACGTGTTTTCAGCTTCATAGTCAGGAGGTTCCTTTCGCGGCCGGAATATCTATCTTCCACCTTCGCTTAGCTTTCCTTAAGATAATACCACAGGGAAGAAAAAAATGGAGCCATACGGCTCCATTTTTATAAAAGTTTTACAATCCTAGAGGTATTTTTTCAGTACATCTACCTTATCCAGCGCCTCCCACGGAAGATCGACATCCGTGCGTCCGAAATGACCATAGGCTGCTGTGGCCTTGTAAATCGGTCTGCGCAGATCCAGCATGCGGATAATGCCTGCCGGGCGGAGATCAAAATTCTCGCGGACGATCTCTACAATCTTTTCATCCGAGATCTTGCCGGTGCCGAAGGTATCTACCATAACGGAAGTCGGCTGTGCAACACCAATGGCATAGGAGAGCTGAATCTCACACTTGTCCGCCAGACCGGCTGCCACAATGTTCTTCGCCATATAGCGGGCTGCGTATGCCGCGGAACGGTCCACCTTTGTGCAATCCTTGCCGGAGAAAGCGCCGCCGCCGTGACGCGCCATGCCGCCGTATGTATCCACAATAATCTTGCGGCCGGTCAGTCCCGCATCCCCGTGAGGGCCGCCGATAACAAAACGTCCGGTCGGATTGATGAAGAACTTGGTATCCGCATCGATGAGCTCCTTCGGAAGGATCTCGTCAAAGACATATTTCTTGATATCTGCGTGGATCTGCTCCTGCGTCACATCCTCGTCATGCTGCGTGGAGAGCACCACCGCCTCCAGACGCTTCGGGTTGCCCGCCTCGTCATACTCTACGGAAACCTGTGTCTTTCCGTCCGGCCGCAGATAGCTCAGCATGCCGTCCTTGCGAATCTTGGTCAGCTGCAGCGCCATCTTATGTGCCAGCGAGATCGGATACGGCATGTACTCAGGAGTCTCGTTCGATGCATAGCCGAACATCATACCCTGGTCACCGGCTCCGGTGTCAAGGTCATCCGTCAGGCTTCCCTCTTTTGCCTCCAGCGCACGGTCAACTCCCATTGCGATATCGGCAGACTGCTGATCCAGCGCCACCATGACCGCACAGGTGTTGCCGTCAAATCCGGTTTTGGCATCATTGTAGCCGATCTCATTTACCGTCTCACGGACGATCGACGGGATATCCAGCTTTGCGTTGGTCGTGATCTCTCCGGTGACCAGCACAAAACCTGTGCAGGCTGCGGTCTCACACGCCACACGGCTCATCGGATCCTGTGCCATGCAGGCATCGAGGATCGCGTCCGAAACGGCATCGCATACTTTATCCGGGTGACCTTCTGTCACGGACTCAGAAGTAAATAACAGTTTTTCCATCATATTGATCTTTCCTCCATTTTATCCTTACTGTCTTGATTTATATTATGAAACTATTTTTAACTTAAACTTTTGGATCTCCTTCTCGGAACTTACCTTCTGGATCTCACCGCCCAGCTTTCGGAGCTTCTCGTCAAAGGCCTCATAGCCCCGCTCAATATAATAAATATCATCCACCGTCGTAATACCGTCCGCCGCCAGACCCGCAATGACCAGCGCAGCGCCTGCGCGAAGATCCGGTGCACCGACACGCGCTCCGTAGAAGCGGTCCACGCCGAAGATGATCGCGATATTACCCTCAACCTTGATGTTTGCTCCCATCTTGGCCAGCTCAT
>JAJPYF010000138.1 GCA_021205085.1 Clostridiales bacterium
AGGTCTGCACTTCCATGACGCTTAATCTGTCAACAACAATGACCTACACCAGACAGTATTCCGCGGTGACACCGGGAGATATTGACGGTGACGGAGATGTTGGAATCAAAGATCTGATGCAGTGCCTGTATTCTGTTTCCGGAAGAACAAACCTGACAGGGAATGCGTTTGATGCAGCGGATGTGGATGGAAGCAGTACCGTGAATTTGACAGATTTAATGAGGATGTTATATTACGTGAGCGGACGCAGCAGTACATTGTAAATAATATATGCAGGGTTAGCGTGTGCTGACAGGTCATATGGATTTACCTGAATGAAACGTAATGGAACGCTCAGATCATTTTAAGTGTGAGGGAAGATTATGAGAAAGATAAAATGTGTCATAAGCAGTTTATTGATCTTCGCGATTGTTGTTATGCTGATGCCGGCATCGGTTTTTGCGGAGGAAGTAAAGACAGAGAAAGAGACCGTAGAAGAAGTGACGGCAGAGGAAGTGAAGGCAGAGGATGAGATCGCAGAGGAAGATGATATTTCAGTATGCGATGTTAATGCGGAAAGTGTTCTTCCGGTGAGCGGAACAAGCGGAGATCTGACATGGAGTATTGACGAAAACGGCCTTCTGACAATTAGCGGTACGGGAGATTACGAGCAGGTTCAATATGATAAAGAAACATATGATATAGATGAACGTGGTGATACAGGGGTTGACGAGTATAGGCCGGAATGGACGGAATATTATCAATATATTACCAGTGCCGTTGTAAAAGTGGATGGAATTACAGATACTTCAAGTATGTTCAGCTGGTGTTGGAATCTGGAAAAAGTTGATTTATCGGAACTTGACACCTCGAATGTGACAGATATGAGCGATATGTTTAGATCATGCGAAAGCCTGACTGGTTTAAATGTAAGTGGATTTGATACATCGAACGTGACGGATATGAAATATATGTTTTCTTACTGCTATTCGCTGACGGAATTAAATGTCAGCGGGTTTGATACCGGTAAGGTTACGGATATGTCGTTTATGTTTGAAGGATGCTGGGGTCTTTCGAAGCTGGATGTCAGCAGTTTTGACACATCAAATGTTACATATATGGATTTGATGTTTCAAGGCTGCGAAGGCCTGACGGATCTGGATGTGAGTGGTTTTGATACATCAAATGTGAAAAGTATGGATCAGATGTTCGGCGACTGCCTTCTGCTGAAGAGTATAGATGTGAGTAGTTTTGATACCAGCAATGTCTCAGTTATGGTAGGAATGTTTTATCTCTGTAAAAGTCTGAAAACACTGGATATCAGTAATTTTGACATGTCAAATGTCGAGGATGCGGATGAAATGCTTGATTATTGCGACGCACTGAAAACGATTGTTGCTCCGGCAAATATAACAGTAAATATAGATTTGCCGGGAAGTGTCTATGATGATCCTGATTTGTACGGATATTACTGGACAGATGAAAATAATGAGGTCTGCACTTCCATGACGCTTAATCTGTCAACAACAATGACCTACACCAGACATTCTTCCACTGTGACTGCGGGAGATATTGATGGCGACGGCGATGTTGGGATCAAAGATCTGATGCAGTGCCTGTATTCCGTCTCAGGCAGAACAAACCTGACAGGGAATGCGTTTGATGCAGCGGATGTGGATGGGAGCAGTACCGTGAATCTGACGGATTTAATGCGGATGCTGTATTATGTGAGCGGACGAAGCAGTACATTGTAAATAGTGTGCAGAGATCCTAGAGGTGTCAAGGTTCGTTGGAATTTGATTGGATGAAAAGGAAGGCATGATGAAGAAAAAAATTATAGCATTGATGATGGCTGTGATACTTGTTATATCCGGAAGTAATTTTGTTTATGCTGAAAGCGGTGTGGTAACGGATGACAATGTATCAGGCACGGATGATTCATCTGAAGACAAAGCGGATGATGAAGATGCTGAGGAAGCGGCAGATATCGAAGGCAGTGCAGACAGCAATGTGGATTCATTCGAATCGTCATCTGAAGATGAGTTGGCGACTGAGGAGTTGTTGGAGATTGAGACAACAGAAGAGTTGTTATCCGATACAGATGAAAATGAGACAGCGGAAACAGAAGCAGATGATGATACCGCAGGATTAAGTATACAGTCATTAGAAACACTGGCATCGGAAAGTGAAGATGGTGATATACCGGATTATGATATCTGGATGGCGGATAGTGTGCTTTTGGGAATAGATGGCTCTGGAAGCGGGCTTTATTCTACTTTTCAAGGTTTTTCGGATCCGGTATACAAGGAATTGGGCGGATATTTGCTGGATGATACAGCTCTTGTCAATGTTTCTGCCGGGTGGAGTGTATATTTTAACAGCGAATATCGCGATCATATTATAAATGAACAGAAATATATCTATGAAGTGCTTTTGATGTCATATCTGATATATGATGCAGAGAGTGAATCGACATCGCTTGAATTATTTAATAGGGATGAGCGCTATTATCTTAAATTGTGTTCATTGCTTAAGTCAGAGTTGGCAGGAAACACATATGATTACATTCAGGAAATGACGGTAGAAGAAGCAGCTGAATTGTTTGAAAAAGCAGATGAATTTTCAGGGATTCTTGATGTAGTCAACGAAGTGAAAGACCTGACCGATAATGCAATCGATTTTACAGAGGCTGTAGCAGAATATTTAGCATTGCAGGAGGTGAAGGAGGAAAGTATTGCTCTTTTGAAGGCTGCCAGAGACGCCTGTGCAAATATGAGTTCTCCGAATCAGGATTTCATAAAGGCGGCAGATGAAATTATTGAACTTATGGAAAACACAACACTGAACTATGTTCTGGGCAAATCAATAGATTATATGTGGTGTTCGCTCATGGATGCAATATGGGGTCTGTTGTCAGACAATGAGGTTTTAAAGGGACTTGACTTAGTAACATCTGGTATAGATGTTTTGTTTGATAATACGAATGTTGCATCCGATAATCTAAAATTAGCATTATTGTACACAATGGATTGTTATATGAAAATGGGGATGATGAATGCAGCCAGCGAATATCTGGATAATCAGACAGACAGTACGGCAGCGAACACGTTTTTATCCTGTTTTAGTGCATATATCGAATTTCAAATGTATGGGAATGAGTACGCAGATACATGGTTGGAAGAATATCTCGACAGTGGATACCTCGCAAATGTAATTAACAGTGTGTTTTTCCGGGAAAATATAGAAACAGCAAAAGAACTGATAGCTCTGGCAGACTCACAGACGGCGAATCGAGAGACCATGCTTGGGCTGCTTGATCAGTATAGCAATATCTATTTTTCTATGTATTCAGACAGTGAGTGGATGGAGTATTTAAATAGCAATGTGTCGGTTACAGGTATTTGTTTTTCACAGCCCACAATTTCCGTGCCTTACACCAATGAGACATTTTTTGCGTATGCCAGTGTGACACCTTCCAATGCCACAAACAAAAATGTAACTTATACCAGCTCGGATAGCTCCATTCTGGAAGTTCCGGAGAATGGAGGTGTGTCGACGATTCATGGGTCGGGAACCGTGACAATTACAGCTATCACGGAGGATGGGGGTTATACTGCGACACAGACTGTGGTGATTGGGGATGGGGTTTCCAGAACAACAATTGCAAGCGGGACATGCGGGGAAGACGCATATTGGAGTTTGTATAGTGATGGGACATTGTATATATACGGTAGTGGAGCGACAGATAGTTATGCTTCTAATACATCTGTGCCGTGGCATAGTTATGAGAGACAAATTAAAATTGTCTATGTTGGAAATGGAATTACTGCCTTGGGTGACTGGTTATTTTATGGGTGTGATAGCTTGGTCAATGTGAAAATGTCTGGATGTGATACCTTACAGAGTATAGGATTTGCGACTTTTTCAAGCTGTGACAGTTTGCCCGATATTTCTTTCCCGGATGGATTGATCAGTATTGGCGGTTGTGCATTTGATGACTGTGATAGTTTAACAAGTATAACTATACCGGAAAGTGTGACCAGTATAGGC